>NZ_JAMOKT010000069.1:0-36322 GCF_023656795.1 Parabacteroides caeci | reverse complement strand
GTTAAGACTTTTCTTTCTGCAAGATTACCTTTATTCCCCAATTACACAACTTTTTTTGAAATATTTTAATGATTTATGCCACAAAACATATTTTAATAGAAATTTTGGTGCGGTTGCCCTGATTCAAGACAGCAGATAACCACAGATTATTTATTGATTTCCCATCCACTTATCTGTGGTTATCTGCCTAATCCCTTACTTTACCTAATTATCAGGGTTGCTTTCCTATATAAGCCAGGATACCACCGTCGACATACAATACATGACCGTTCACGAAATCGGATGCATCGGATGCAAGGAATACAGCCGGCCCCATCAAATCTTCAGGAGTACCCCAACGGGCTGCCGGTGTCTTTGCGATGATGAAAGAATCGAACGGATGGCGTGAGCCGTCCGGCTGAGTTTCACGAAGCGGGGCCGTTTGCGGAGTTGCGATATAACCCGGGCCGATACCGTTACACTGGATGTTATATTGACCATATTCGGATGCGATATTACGTGTCAGCATCTTCAAACCGCCTTTTGCAGCCGCATAAGCAGAAACTGTTTCACGTCCCAGTTCGCTCATCATCGAACAGATGTTGATGATTTTTCCGTGACCTTTCTTTATCATAGAAGGGATAACGGCTTTAGAAACGATAAACGGAGCGTTCAGATCCACATCGATTACCTGACGGAATTCGGCAGCACTCATTTCGTGCATCGGAATACGTTTGATGATACCGGCATTGTTTACCAGGATGTCGATAACGCCTACTTCTTTCTCGATCTGGGCAACCATTGCATTTACCTGCTCTTCGCTAGTCACGTCGCAAACATACCCTTTTGCTTCGATTCCTTCCGCCTTGTAAGCAGCTATACCTTTATCCACCAGTTCCTGTTTGATATCGTTGAAAACGACCTTTGCACCTGCCTGAGCAAAAGCAGTAGCCAACGCAAAACCAATTCCGTAAGAAGCACCTGTTACAAGTGCGACTTTACCTTCTAATGAAAAATTTACCATGTTAGTATTTGTTTATTTTAAGTCCGTAATTTTAGAGAAATCCTGATCACCATAGTCCAGGTTTTCGCCGCCCATACCCCAGATAAAGGTATAGTTGTGCGTAGCAGCTGCACTGTGGATAGACCATTCGGGAGACAAAACAGCCTGGTCGCCCTTCATCCAGATATGGCGGGTTTCATCCACCTCACCCATAAAATGGCAGATGGCCTGGTCTTCCGGAATATCGAAATAGAAATATGCTTCCATACGACGGCTGTGAACATGAGCCGGCATTGTGTTCCACACGCTACCCGGTTTCAATTCGGTCATACCCATCTGCAACTGGCAGGTAGGCAATACCTGATTCACGATCATCTTATTGATGTTACGGTCGTTCGACATTTCCAGTGAACCCATAGCTGCAACAACGGCATCCGCTTTCGTCACTTTCTTATCCGGATAATTACGATGAGCCGTAGTCGAATTGAAATAGAACTTAGCCGGATTCTTTGCATCCTTGCTTTCAAAAGTCACTTCACGATCTCCCGAACCCAGGTAAAGAGCTTCCTTAAAATCGAGCTCGAAAGTGGCATCGCCGGCTTTTACAATACCGGGACCACCCACATTGAAAATACCCATTTCACGGCGTGTCAGGAAATAAGGAGCTTTCAACGGATCAATCGCTTCCAGTTGCAACACTTCGCCGGCAGGCATGGCGCCGCCAACAATCATACGGTCGTACATGGAATAAACCATGTTCACTTCATTCGGCGCGAAAACTGTTTCGATCAGGAAATCCCGACGAATACGTTTCGTATCATATTGCTTGGCATCTTCCGGATGCGCAGCATAACGCAATTCATAATTTGTTTTCATATTCTTATCTGTATTTAATTCTCAATTTTCAATTTTTCATTTTCAATTACTTAAGCGCATGATCTGCCTTTACATCGCTTTCACCCTTCCAGGCACGCAAATTCGTCCATTCGGTGTAAGGGGTCGACCAATATTCGTCGGTAGCCGGCAATCCTAAAGACAGCAAACCTACGGCACACAGATAAACACTCCCTGTGTTAATATAAGACTCTGACATATCGATTTGTTCACCGGTGAAACCAACACGCAACCAACCGTTTGCATCAAAGTTCTTCGGTGATTTCATCTGGTTACGGATAACAGCCGTCATAGCACAGCGTACCTGAGCCGGTTTCACTCTTTCCGGAAGCACGTGCATCAGGCTGGCTTGTGCCAATGCATGGAATGCGCCAAAACGATACACGATAGAACGGCCTACTACAGGGAAGGTTCCTTCCGGTGAGATAAAACGTTCCAACTGTTCGGCATAACGGGTTAAACGCGGCAATTGCACATCGAGAAAGTCCGCCCCTTCCAGGTTATGCTTTTTCATCGTCAGCAAAACATCTGTCAGCATCGGATGGATAACAAAACTGTTATAATAATCCATGTGGAAAGCAGGACCGTCACCATACAGCGCATCTCCTTTATACCATTCGTCACGGAACTTCTTGACACCATACGTCAGGCGGTCCATATCGCATTCGCCGGTAAACTCCAGCAAAGCGGCCTCGACCATAGAAGCAAACAACAGCCAGTTGTTTTCCCAAGGCTTAATGGCACGACTACGTTTAAATTCCGTAATCATCCATTCCTTAGCCTGCGGATCCAGGTTATCCCACAGCTGGGTTCTGGCACGCAACAATCCCTGAGCCAGGAAAGCGGCATCCACCAACGGCTGATACGGTTTTCCAAAGACCAGATAATCGGGAGAATCCGGGTTTACGGCATTCTTCAGACCTTTCACTGTCAGTTTGATATATTTATCACGCAGTTGTCCTTCGGGCGTATTGTCCGGACCCAGTTCCAGCCAGGGGGCAATACCGCATACCAGACGGCCTACCGCTTCCAGATGCGAGAAGTCACTTCTGTCTTTCGATAAAGACTCGTAAGGCATATTCTTTTTCAACGTATTGTTGCTCAGGTTTGTCAATACCGGGTCAGCGATACGCGTCAATGTTTCTACCCAGAAGGCACGGTCCTGGGTACCGTTTTGCTGCGCTTTTCCTGCGAAAGAGATGCAGAGGCAGCAAACCAAAATAGCGGTTGTTTTCAGAAGATTTGTCATAATGGCATTATTTTTCAGTCAGTTTCTTTAAACGCATTAAAGCCTCTACATAATAATAATCGGCATAACTCAGAGGAACATCCACTTCACTGTTACCTGGGAAATGACCGGTAGAATGCATCAAAGCAAAATTACAATTGGAACCTTTTGTTGCCAAATAATCAGGACTTGTCAACGAGCGTACCTGTTGTTCTGCAAAATCAAGATAGCTCTTGGCTTCCGCGCTCTTATCCAGTTGGCTCAGTTCTATCAAAGCAGAAGCCATAATAGCGGCAGCAGAAGCATCTCTCGGCACATTCGGAATTCCCGGAGCATCGAAATCCCAATACGGAACCTTGTCTGCCGGCATATTCGGATTGTTCATGATAAATGCCGCAATATGTTTAGCTTGATTCAGATATTCAGGTTTGCCGGTTTCGCGATACATCATGGTGAAACCATACAACGCCCAGGCCTGTCCACGAGCCCATGCTGATTCGTCGGCAGCTCCCTGATGGGTTTGTTTCTTATGAGGAACACCGGTTATCGTATCGTATGAAACCACATGATAACAGCTATAATCGTCACGGAAATGATTATTCATTGTCTTGTCGGCATGAGAAACAGCCATTTTATAAAAACGGTCGTCACCGGATGCTTTGGAAGCCCAACTGAAAAACTCCAGATTCATCATATTATCAATAATAACAGGGAACTGCCAGATTTTTTTATTGAAGTCCCAGGAACGGATAGCTCCCACCCGCTCGTCAAAACGAGTCGCCAGCGAATTGGCACCGGTCAGCATCACCTCTTTATATTCCGGTTTGCCGGTCAGGCGATAACCGTTTCCATAACTGCAATACAACATGAAACCGACATCGTGGCTGTAAGTGATATTCTTCACTTCTTCCACACGGTCCGTAAACATTTCGGCATATTTCTTTAATTCCGGAGTCGGATTGTTTTCGTACAGATACCATAATTCACCGGGGAAGAAACCGCTGCACCACCAACTATAGTCGCTTGTTTCCAGTTTTCCGTCCTTTCCGATTGCTTTGGGAAGACGGCCTTCCTGGCTTTCCAGGTCTTTAGCCATCAAAAGGGCCTGTTCGGTCGATGCTTTCAAACCACGGTCAATCACATCAGCAAGGGGTTCTTGTTTGGGTTGCGAATCACACGAAGACAACAACACTGTGAACGCAAACACACCATACGAAAGAAATTTGTTCATGATAAAAATAGGTTATTAAGTTATTAAGTTTTTAAGTTTGTGGCAAATATACATGTTTATATTCTAAAAAACGTCATTGCGCCACGAAAAAGGCAAAAAACACAGAATATAAAGAGCTTCCTTCTCCCTGTAACAAAAACGAAACACCAATGTAATATTTACTTCAAAGCGTCTTAACCCATTCTTAATACATGTTACCTTACTTTGCACTCAGAACAAAGAGGTTAATGACGTGAGAAAGTTTTTTGAAAAAATTGTAGAAGGAGGACTATTAATCAGCGGAGGTGTAACCAGTTTCACGATTCTGTTGATTGTCTTTTTTCTTTTTAAAGAAGCATCCGGCCTTTTCAATAGTCCGGTAGTCGAAGAGGGATACGTGCTTGCCGTGAATAAGAGTAACGATGTGAGTCATCTGTCACCGGAAACAATCATGGATATCTTCGATGCCAAAATAACCAACTGGAAAGAGGTTAACGGCAAAGATGAAGAAATCCTGGTCTTTCGTTTTTCCGACCTGACGCAATATTACAGTGAAGAGGAATTGGGAGATGAATTTCAGTACGTTCCCGATAAAATCAGCGAACTCGTCAGCAAAGAGCCGGGAATCATCGCATTCTTTCCTCAGCAATATCTGGCGAAAGACTTCGGGGGAACCGTTCTTCCCGAAGAGAAAATATCGCTTTCCGACTTCTTCGCCGGCACCAAATGGTACCCGACCTCTGCGCCTGCTCCTATCTTCGGATTGATCCCCCTGTTGCTCGGAACATTGCTGGTCAGTATCGGCGCCATTGTTCTTTCACTCCCTTTCGGTATTGCCGTTGCCATCTACCTGGCAGAAATCGCAAATAAACGGACCCGGGAGATACTGAAGCCGGTTATTGAATTGCTGGCAGGGATTCCTTCGGTCGTATACGGTTTCTTCGGATTGGTTGTAATCGTTCCGCTCATACAGAAAGGGCTGAACCTTCCGGTTGGAGAAACAGCCTTTGCCGGCAGTGTCGTTCTGGCCATCATGGCGTTGCCGACCATTATCACGGTTGCCGAAGATGCCATGCGCACCACGCCGCGTGCCATGAAAGAAGCGAGTCTGGCCCTGGGAGCAACCCAATGGCAAACAATCTATAAGGTAATCATCCCCTATTCCATATCCGGTATCACATCGGCAATCGTCCTGGGTATCGGGCGGGCGATCGGAGAAACAATGGCAGTCCTGATGGTAACAGGAAATGCGGCCGTTATCCCGACCTCCTTCTTTGAACCCGTACGGACCATTCCGGCAACCATCGCAGCAGAACTGGGAGAAGCACCCGCCGGAGGAGCTCATTACCAGGCATTGTTCCTGTTAGGGGCAGTATTATTTATCATTACACTACTGTTAAGCATTACAGTAGAATACATTTCATCCAAAAGAAAAATGTGATTAAGCTATGGCACCTGTTCAAAAGTTAGGCAATGTTGACACAAAGAAACGGACTTCACAGAAAGTTGCGTTCGGTATATTCACACTTCTCAGTTATCTGGTTGTTGTCATTCTTTTCCTTATTCTCGGTTTTATCATTATCCAGGGAGGAAAAGTAATCAGCTGGGATTTCCTGACGGAAGCGCCGGCCGACGGGATGACTGCCGGAGGTATTTTCCCGGCGATTGTCGGAACACTTTATCTGGTATTGGGTAGCAGCCTGATTAGTTTCCCGATTGGAATCATGAGCGGCATCTATATGAATGAATATGCGACAAACGGAAAAATAATCCGTTTCATCCGGATTATGACCAATAACCTGAGCGGTGTACCGTCAGTTGTATTCGGACTATTCGGAATGTCCCTGTTCGTCGTTACCCTGGGTTGGGGAGACTCCATCATCGCCGGTTCGTTTACCCTGGCACTGATGTCTTTACCACTGATTATCCGTACAACGGAAGAAGCCCTCAAAAGCATCGACGATTCTTTCCGCCACGGCAGTCTGGCACTGGGAGCTACCAAGTTACAGACCATTCGCAGGGTTGTATTACCGATGGCTTTTCCAAATATCATTACCGGATTAATCCTGTCTATCGGACGTGTATCCGGCGAGACGGCTCCTATCCTGTTTACCGTTGCCGCTTACTTCCTGCCCCAACTGCCGGGAAGCATCTTCGACCAGTGTATGGCCCTGCCCTATCATCTGTATGTCATTTCCACCAGCGGAACAGACATCGAAGCCTCACGTGGAATGGCCTACGGAACGGCTCTGGTACTGATTGCAATCGTATTAATCGTAAACTTACTGGCCAATGCGCTGAGAGGCTATTTCGCCAGGAAAGTAAAAATGAACTAAATAATATGCCAATAGGGAAATGTGCCAATATGCCAATAAAAGAAAAGCTAACATTTCGCCCCCTGTTGATACATTTTTCATCGGCATATTGGCACATTGGCATATTAGCATATTGATAAATTATTTATATTATGATAAAGATTAATGCTCAGAATGTAGATTTCTATTATGGCGATTTTCATGCCTTAAAGAATATATCTATGCAAATTGAAGCAAACACGTCGGTCGCCTTTATCGGACCGTCCGGTTGTGGTAAATCCACCTTCCTGCGCTTATTCAACCGGATGAACGACCTGATACCCGACACGCACATGGACGGAAAAATCCTGATTGACGGAAGAGATATTTACGGTAAAGGAGAAAAGGTCGACCTGCTCCGGAAAAATGTGGGCATGGTATTCCAGAAACCGAATCCTTTCCCGAAAACAATCTTTGAAAACGTTGCCTACGGGCTCCGGGTAAACGGGATAAAGGACAATGCTTATATCGAAGAGACTGTTGTCAAAACCCTCAAACAGGTTGTTCTTTGGGATGAAGTAAAGGATAAACTGAAAGAATCGGCTTTCGCCCTGTCCGGCGGCCAGCAACAACGTCTGTGTATCGCCCGTGCATTGGCCATATCGCCTTCCATTCTTTTAATGGACGAACCGACTTCGGCATTGGACCCGATCTCTACCGGTAAGATAGAAGACCTGATACATGAACTAAAAAGCGAATATACTATCGTAATCGTTACCCATAATATGCAACAGGCTGCCCGTGTCAGCGACAAGACCGGGTACTTTTATCTGGGGGAACTGATAGAGTTCGATAATACACGTAAGATATTTACCAATCCGGAGAAGGAATCGACTCAGAATTATATTACAGGACGGTTCGGGTAATTGAAAATTAAAAATTGAAAAATTATATATGAAAGTCATAGATCAGGAGATTGCCTCCTTAAAAAACAGCATCAGCGAGATGTGGGCATTGGTCCACCAACAGTTATATAATGCCGGCGAAGCCATGCTAACCGGAGACAAGGAACTGGCCTACAAAGTAATCAGCCGCGAACGCCGAGTAAATGCGTTCGAACTGAAGATAGACAGCGACTGCGAAGATATCATCGCTTTATATGCTCCCGTTGCCGTCGACCTGCGCTTCGTTCTTGCCATGTACAAAATCAATACGAATCTGGAACGCCTGGGAGACTTCGCCGAAAGCATCGCCCGCTTTGCCGGAAACCTGCCGGAAGGTGTTCCCGTCGACCCGCAACTGATAAAGGATACCCGGGTGGAAGAAATGTTGCAGGAATTGCTGAGTATGCTTACACTCAGCCAGGAAGCATTTGAAAAGGAAAGTTCAGAAATTGCATCACGCATCTTCCTGAAAGATAACCTGATCGACGAGATCAACCATAACTCGACCAGGATCATTGCCGATTACATAGAAAAGCATCCGGGAAGTGCCCTGGTCGGCCTTTACATGGCCGGAGTCATCCGCAAAATGGAACGCTTTGGCGACCACTGTACCAACATCGCCGAAGAACTGATATTCTATCTGGATGCCAAGGTAATGAAGCACATCGGAAAGACAGAAAATTAAAATAGGCATAAATAAGATTTGTGTTTTACGTTTCTATCTTGTAATATTGTATCCGTTAAAGGGAGCAATATCTACAATACTATCGTGGAGATTCATGAAACAGAATTAATAGCCGGTTTGAAAAGTGGGGAAAGCAGAGCCTACCGCACTTTATTTGACAACTATTATCATCTTCTATTCCGTATTGCCTGTCAATATGTAAGGGATGATACAGTAGCCGATACCATCGTCGGTGATGTATTATCCCATATATGGGAAACACGCGAATCACTCCATATCACCTCTTCACTGCAAGCCTATCTGGTCTGTTGCATACGTAATTATGCAATCAATTATCAAAAGAAATTATTTGCAGACCGGGAAATCAGTATCGACGATTACGAAGAATACCCGGAAGCTATTCTTCAGGGACTGTTCCTCTCCGACGAATATCCGTTGGGACAATTGCTAGAAAGAGAACTCAACGAGCAAATACTCCTCGAAATCAATAAACTTCCCCGCGAAACCCGGCAAGTTTTCATCTTTAGCCGGATCGAAGAGTTGGCTTACGACGAGATCGCAGATAAAGTAGGCATCTCGGTTAACACAGTCAAATACCATATTAAACAAGCCCTGTCTACCCTCCGTACTCGTATGAAAGGCTATTTATCTTCCATTTTGTTCTGATACATTTCAATCCAAAATCATTTTTTTGAAAAATATTTCATTTTTCACTACCCTCGCTCTACCCGTATGTTGTCTTTAGGGTAAGAAGCATAAAAATGGATCAAAATAAACAACAAGAATACTACGACGAGCTGATCACCGGTTATCTGAACCGGTCGCTTACTCCTGAGCAGGAGAAAGAACTCAGCCGTTGGGTCGCAGCAAACGAGTCTCATAAAAAATATTATTATGAAATGACCGAGCTGTGGCTATCTTCCTATGATAAACAACATAAAAACAGAAGAAAGAACGAAGCCGTATACCGCCGTTTTGCCGAACAGGCCGGATTCAGAAAACAAAAATATCTGTTCCTACGGGAATATACCCGGATCGCAGCGGCTCTGCTGGTCGGAGTTTTCCTGGGTACTACCGGATTATATCTGTTCAATCAGTCTAACAGACAGGACGAGCAGGCAATGATACGGACCATTGAAGTGCCGCTCGGTTCACGAAGCCGCCTCCAACTGGAAGACGGAACCATAGTATGGCTGAATGCCGGTAGTAAATTCAGCTGTCAACCCGGATTCTCACAGAAGAACCGACAGGTCACACTGGAAGGAGAAGGTTATTTTGAAGTGGCCCGTAATGAAAAGCTGCCGTTCATCGTCAATGCAAAAGAAATCGACGTGAAAGTACTGGGTACAAAATTCAATGTCAAAGCCTATTCCGACGATCAGGAAATAGCCGTTACCCTGGCTGAAGGTTCTGTGAACATGATAGACAGAGCAGCCCCTGCCAATTCCGTCATTATGGAACCTCAACAGCAAGCCGTTTATAACAGACTGACCCAAAAGACAGAAGTTAGAAAAGTTTCGACAGACGCAATCTGCCAATGGACAACAGGGGCCCACTTCTTTAATGAAGTCAGTTTTGGAGAAATCGCCGGACAGTTGGAAAAAGCCTTCGACGTAACCTTCATTTTCCTGAATCCGGAACGTCGGAAACTCCGCTTCTACGGAGAGTTCCGCAGCACGGATACGCTTAACGACATTCTGACGATTATGTCTTCCAGTGAGAAATTTACTTACAGACGAAATAACAATATCATTGAGATATATTAAAATAGTTGATAATTAAAAAAGAAAGGAGAATCACGAAAAGAAAAAAAGAAAGCACAAAAAAGAGCCGGAAAATGTTCGCACCATTTCCCGACTCACGAGTTCATTAAAACTTAATAATTAAATTCTAATCACATTACAAAAGTATGGAAAACATTCTTTATAAAGAAAGAAAAATCACGCTAATTGTTCGCAACCGGTTCTATGTAGCCTGGTTATGTATGATACTTTTCGCAACAAGTATGCAACAGGCGTTCGCAGCATTACCACAAAATCAAAAGATCACACTGAATCTTCAAAATGCCACGATAAAAGAGGCTTTTGAAACAATCAGAAAACAGAGCGATTACATTTTCTTCTTTGAAACCGGCGACGTGGATACCCGGCAGAAAATCAGTCTGCAAATAAGCAGCGAATCCATTAACGATATTCTGAATCAGGTACTGAAAGGAAAAGGCCTGAAATATGAAATCAAAAACAAACACATTATCATCAAACCGGACAAGACACCGCAACCGGCTCAATCCTCCCGACAGTCGGGAACGATCAACGGCGTTGTTACCGATGAAAAAGGGGAACCGATCATCGGAGCCAACATCATGGTCAAAGGTACCACGAACGGTACAGTCACAGACTTGGACGGTAAGTTTGTCATTCAGGCATCTCCCGGCGATATCCTGGAGATCAGCTATATAGGCTACAACCCTTTGCAGATAAAAGCCGGCACACAAACTTCCCTCTCCATCAAAATGACGGAAGACACACAGAACCTGGAGGAAATAGTTGTCGTTGGGTATGGTACACAAAAGAAGTCAGACCTGATCAGTGCAATCACTTCAGTACGCGGAAAAGAGCTGGCCGAACAACCGGTTCCCCGCGTCGACCAGCTATTACGCGGCCGTGTAGCCGGGATGCAGGTCGTTCAATCAAACGGAACGCCGGGAGCCTCATCGAGTATCCGTATCCGTGGCGGCAACTCACTTTCAGCTAGCAACGAACCGCTTTATGTAATCGACGGTTTTATCGATGCCGGAGACCTGAATTCCCTGAATCCGAATGATATCGAATCCATTGAAGTACTGAAAGATGCTACATCCACTGCCATTTACGGAGCCCGCGGTTCAAACGGTGTTATCCTGATCACGACCAAAAGGGGAAAAGAAGGTAAAGCACAGTTTGACGTGGAAGCATCCTACGGCTGGCAAAAGTTACCTAAAAAGATAGACTTGCTCTCTACCGGAGAATATGCTTCTTATCTCAATAAAATTGCCCGAATGAACGGGACCACGGTACCTTATGACGACCCGTCCAAAGTTACAGGCGTAGACTGGCAGGACGAACTATTCCGCACTGCTCCTGTTTATAATGTAAACCTGTCAAGCAGCGGTGGTACGGAAAAGATCAAATACCTGATCTCGCTGAACCATTTCGATCAAGATGGCATCATGGTCGGTTCCGGTTTTAACCGTACGACTTTACGTACGAATGTAGATGCAGAAGTCAATCCCTGGTTCAGTCTTGGCACAACAGTCAGCCTGTCACGCGAATTCAGCGATATATCCACACTCCCGAGCGATTATTCATTAGCTGTTTACGGAATAGGCATGTCGCCTATCGGAACGGCATTCAATCCGGACGGTTCATATAATTATACCGAATCCAGCCGCCCGCTCGGTCGTAATCCCCTCGCAGAAGCCTTGCTACCTACGGATGAAAAGAATACTTATTATGTATTGAACAACTCTTACCTGCAATTCAAGATAGGAGAACATTTCACCTGGCGTTCTACATTAGGTATCAAATGGAACTACTGGCGTGAAGATTATTTCTCTCCGCGTAAAGGCTCTTATCAGGAAAAAACCAACAGTGCCAAGGCGACTACCCTGCAAACACAGGACTTGCTGACAGAGCATACATTGACCTATACACTGAAAAAGGAAGTACACTCATTTTCTGCCCTGGGAGGTTTCACCGCGCAAAAAGGCTACGATAAAGGGTTATCTACCGAAGTCTCGAACTTTGCCAATGATATCACCGGATTCTATGACCTGAACTCCGCCCAACTGAAAAACTCGGTCAAATCAGGTTACCACAACTGGGGATATATGTCCTGGCTTGGACGTATCAACTATTCTTATGACAATCGTTACCTGCTGACAGCCGTAGCACGTTACGACGGATCATCCCGTTTTTCTCCGGGAAACAAATGGGCATTTTTCCCTTCCGTTTCCGTCGGCTGGAGAATTACGGAAGAAGATTTCATGAAAAGCCAGCAGGTTGTGAACGATCTGAAACTCCGCCTCAGCTATGGCCGTGTCGGAAACCAGGCTATCGATATCTATTCAACCCAGTCGCTCTTCTCATCCGGCAGCACGATCCTCGGAGGTCAGGAAGTTGTTACTTACACTCCGAGCAAAGTCCCCAGCAAAGATCTTACCTGGGAAAAGACAGACCAGTTCGATGCCGGAATTGATTTTTCTTTTTTCAACTCCGTCCTGACCGGTTCGCTCGACTATTACCATAAAAAGACCAGCGACCTGCTATGGGAGATATCCGTTCCTTCCTACATCGGACAATCCACCCAGTTGCAGAATCTGGGATCGCTCTCCAACCAGGGAGTTGAATTATCATTGAATGCTTCCCTTATAAACAAGAAGGATTTTCAGTGGGATATGAACTTCAATATCTCGACCAACCGCAGCAAGGTACTGAGCCTTGGCCCGGACCAGGAAAAACCGGTAGGAGAACATTGGGGCGGTTATTACAGCAGCATCCTGAAAGTAGGATCACCCGTCGGACTGTTTTACGGTCAGGTATACGAAGGTGTACTGACCCAGCAGGATATCGACGCAGGAAACCTATCCGCCCGTCCGGGAGATCCGAAATTTAAAAATATTCCCGATGATCCGAACAACTCTACCGTTATCGGTAATGCCAATCCGGATTTCTTCGGAGGATTAGGCACAACAGTAGCCTATAAAGGAATATCCCTAAACGCCTTCTTCCAGTATTCGGTAGGCAACGATGTGATGAACCTGAACAGTGCCTATTTCCTGCCGGGTAATGCCAACGTAAACTGCTACCGCGAACTGGCAGAGAAGATGTGGACTCCTGAAAATCCGGACACAGACGTTGCACGTCCTGGAAACAGTTACATCTACTCCGTCGATTCACGCTTCGTAGAGAACGGAAGTTTCCTTCGTCTCTCTTCGCTGACCCTGGCGTATGATTTACCCCGCAACCTACTGCAATACATCGGCCTGGCTTCAGCCAGAGTATATGCAACCGGCAACAACCTGTTCAATATCTGCAACTACCGCGGATACGACCCGGAAGTCAGCCTCTATTCCACCAGCCCGATCCTGAAAGGATACGACTGGGGACAATATCCGATGAACCGTTCATTCTCCATCGGACTTAAATTCACTTTGTAAACCTATAAAATGATTGAAAGATGAAAAAGTATAATATCCTTCTGATTTTATTTATCCTGTTCACTACAGCCTCCTGCTCCGGGTTGCTGGATGAAGATCCGAGAGGAGACGTTGCTGGTAGCAACTTCTTTACAGATGAAGAGAATGCTTTATCAAACATAAATGATCTCTACAATGCCTTCGGGGATGCAAACGTATATAGTCGCCAGGCAATGATGGTCATGGAATTCGGCACAGACCTGGGAACACGTTCCCCTAGCGATAACTGGCCGACACTCGACCCGATAGCGACCTATACGCACGATGCTTCCGCCCAACGTATCTGGTGGGTATGGCGGGATAGCTACAAGTATATCCGGAATGCCAACCTCTCGATCGCCAGTATAGAAAACATGGATGCTTCCCTGTTCAAACATGCCGGAAAAGAACGGCTACTGGCTGAAGCACGTTTCATCAGGGGATTCCTATATTTCCACCTGACAAACTTTTTCGGCGATCTGCCGGTCATCACCGAACCTGCCGAGGATTTGAATTCACTGTTGCATCTTTCACGCACGCCTGCCAGCCAGATCAGAAAAGAGATCGTACTGGCAGATATGCAATATGCCGCCGACCATTTACCGGAATTCGACGAGTACAGCAGCAATGATGCCGGACGTATCAGCCGCAGTACAGCAATCGGCATGATGGCAAAGGTCTACCTGTTTGAAAAGGATTACGCCAAATGCGCCGAACTCTGTAAAACTCTTTATTCGGAAGGTAAGCGGGGTTTACTGAATCAGTATGCCGATGTTTTCGATTCAAAATACAACAACAGTAAAGAAAGCCTTTTGGCTATCCAGTCACTGATAGAGAAAAAAGAATCGCCGGCACAGACCACTTGTTACGGTGATTTCACAGAAGATGACGACAGTCCGTATAACAATGGCAGTGCCATTGCCCCGTTACTGCCTTTTGCCTCCTACTATGTACCGAAAGAAGACCAATGGTATGATACGGAGAATGACAACCGGTGGGGTTTCAATTTCCGCCTGGCTTCCGAATCCAAATATAAGGAATTGATAGACGGTACAGGCACATCAGCCAAACACCTCGGTGCCGGTATCAAATATAAAGGGGAGATTGTCCGTATGCCATATATCGTCAAATTCTGCGATGTAAACAACCGCCGGCCGGACCGTTCGGGTACATCGCTAAACTTCCCGATCCTGCGCTGGTCGGATATATTGCTGATGTATGCCGAAGCGCTGAATGAACAGGGAAATACAGGCGAAGCATTCACTTACATCAATGAAGTCAGAAAACGCGCCTATACAAACAAAGACAATACCCTCAATCCGGGTTGGGAGCTCAAAGGACTTTCACAAAGCGAACTGAGAACGGCAATCCTGAAAGAACGTGCATTGGAACTTTGCTTTGAGGGACACCGTAAATTCGATCTTTCCCGTACCGGGACACTTGAGGCGGCGATCAAGGGTGTCACTCACCTGGATGATATCGAATTTCTATTCTCGGAGGCGTATTATCCCAAAGAAGCAGCCCGCAACGTGCATAGCTGGCATCGCCTGTTCGGAGTACCGACAAGTGAGATAACATTAAACAGTAACCTTCTTCCCCAGAATGAAGGTTATTAAACACCATTCTTATTTATGCTTAACAAACTAATTTCGGGTATATCTCTGATAACCCTCTGTTCTAACATAGTAGCGCAAAGCCCCGGACAGGGGCTGGCCTACTATCAGTCATTCGATGACCCGCAACCGGAAGCGATCCGGATGGCAGAAATTGCGACGCGGGATTCATCTTCCCTTTTTCTGGTACATACATCGTCTTACAGTGAAGGACTGAAAGGGAAAGCCCTTGACCTGACAGATGAAGTCGCTTACCGTATTCCCCTTTCCCTGACGGCAAAAGATTGCCCATCTTTCGACGACGGCCGTTCTTTTTCCTTGCAGGTCTGGGTTAAAACCAAGCCGGGCGCACCTTTAGGTACACCGATCATGACAAATGCCACCACCAAGGAACCTACCGGCTGGTGTATCGGCACACAGGAAAATGGTGCTTGGTACCTGAGCCTGAACGACGGGAAAAACAGTTATACCTACCAACCGACAGCACAGCGCCAGGCGATCAATGACGGAAAGTGGCACCAACTGACAGTCTCAGTAGACAAGACAAAGGGAGAAGTATGGATGTACCTGGACGGACGCAATGTCGCCATCTACCAGATCGAAGGATTGAAATCTCTTGAAAGTAAATTCCGGACGATTATAGGAGGAAGCGACGAAGAGCAAGACTGGGAATGCCGGGGCGAATGGATGGCTTTCAACGGAAAAATCGATGAAGTGAAAATGTGGGACCGCCCGGTCAGCAGCGCCGAAGTACGGAAGAGTTACGAGCAGTTCTTTCCTTTATCCCCTCTTTATCCGTCATACAAACCCGACCGGTTAAAAGTACAGGTATGGAATATATGGCACGGAGGACGCCGCTTTGGTAAACAGGTCGGTGTAAACCGCGTCATCGAAGTATTAAAAAGGGAAAATGCGGATGTGATCGGCCTGATCGAGACATACGGTTCTGGAGCAATTATCGCTGATTCCCTGGGGTATTATTTCTATCTGATCAGTTCCAATCTCAGCATCATGAGCCGTTATCCGATAGATGAAACGATCCAACTGTTCCGCTCGTTCAATTCGGGAGGGGCACTCATCCGCATAAGTGAAGAACAACAGATTGCTTTCTACGATATCTGGCTCCATTATCTGCCCGATGTTTCAGACCTGAACAATGGAAAAGCAGCCGTAAAGAAATATGAAGAAGATGAAGCACAAACCCGCATCCCGGAGATCAAGGAGATTCTGAAACAAATGGCTCCCCGCACTGCCCAATCGGCAGAAACCCCGGTCATATTGGTTGGAGACTTCAACTGCGATTCGCATCTGGACTGGAACGAACAGGCACGTCCCGCCCACCTGGGGGCTTTTGCCAAACTGGAAGTATCCAGACAAGTCCTCAACGAAGGTTTTACGGATAGTTTCCGCCACCTCTATCCGGACGTTCTGCTGAATCAAGGGGCGACCTGGTCTCCCCTTATCAACCTGGGATCAAAAAAACTAAGCTGTCTGCCCCAACGTATCGACTATATCTATTATAAAGGAGATAAACTTATCCCGTACCGTTCGGAAGCCCTCTCCCATCATCCCGTAGGCTGGCCGTCAGACCATGGAAGTGTAGTGACATCATTCTACTTTAAATAAAAGGCAAACTGCAAGTATTGCATATCACTACTGTCTTCTTTTCATATCACAGTTGGATTCCGTTTGTTTCACAGATGGATTTCTTTTGTATCACAGCTGTGATATGAATAGAAGATCAAGGGAAAAACCACTCTACCCCGGAACAAAGTCATTGTATGTCCCAGGCTGCGGGCTAGATCCCAAGGGTAATTTTACTTTCCGGCCTTGTTCTTTTGAATAAATGCAGTAGGGATCATTCCGAACTCATTCTTGAAGATACGGGTGAAGTATGACTGGCTCTCGATAATCCCGATCAGGCGGCTGATAAAAGACAAATGAGCAAAAGCTCTCTTATTGCCATATTACCCGTTTATATATATCTTTGCACCCCAAATTAACAAACAGAGAAAGATTCATGAAACGACTGACTGTATTTTGCCTGTCGGCCTTGCTGACAGGAACAACTTTTACCGCTACTTCGCAGAAGACGTTAATTCCTAACAATACGGAAGTATTCAAACTGTCGCTCGAAACTCATGGTTCTTATAACGAAGCGCTTTCCGGCGAAGCCGAACGCGACCGTTTTCTGTTGAATGATTTCAAGGTGGAAGCGACCGGCACCGTCCTCCCCTGGCTTTCTTATGCTTACCGCCAGGTACTCTGTTACCGGAATGAATGGGTACGTGCCAACGGATTCGGTTCTTATATCGAGAATGCGTGGGTGAACTTCCAACTCTCCGAAAAATTCTCCGTCACTGCCGGAAAGCAGGATGCTGCCTGGGGTGGTTTCGAATACGACGAATATCCTTACCGGATTTACGATTACAGTGATATGAATGACTGGATGGACTGCTATTTTACAGGAGTCGCCGTCAGCTATGAACCTACCGGAACACAGGAGATCTGTGTACAGGTGACGAACGGCAACGATAACCGCAGCAAATCTCCTTCTTTCTATAACCTGGGATGGAACAGCAGCTATCTGGATGAGATGTTATCTCTCCGTTATTCCGTTACAGCCGGACAACAAGCTAAAGGAAACTGGATGTGGATGGTATGGGGCGGACAGCAGGTGGAAGCCGGAAAATTCCTAGGATATTTCGATGTGATGTACACCCGTGGTAAGATGGACCCGCTGGGGATGCTGGCCGAGCAGTTCGAACCCGAAGACGGAGAGCATGAAGCATCAATAAGCAATACAAGTTATCTATCGCTGGTCGCCCGCTTGAATTATCAGATCCATCCGAAGTGGAACCTGTTCGTAAAAGGGATGTACGAAACAGCATCCGTATACAAGGCTAACGGTCCTTACGAGTCGGGTAAATACCGTACCGCCTGGGGATATCAGGGAGGGGTCGAGTTCTACCCGATGGGAGACGATAACCTGCATCTTTTCATGACAGGTACCGGACGGGCTTACAGCCTGACAGAAAAAGCAAAGGCGTTCAATGTCTTTGCAGAGAACACCGGACGCCTTTCCATAGGGTTTGTTTATAAGATTCCTTTATTTTAAAACTGTAGCAACAACGAATCTCCTGCCTCCATCTCTACTGTCAACATACCGTCGATAACCGGTAAGGAGGCTGGTTTCTGATTCATTTTAATACTCATATTAGAAGATTCAGCAGGCAGTTTGATGCGAAATGTTCCCGGAACAACGGCTTTAAGTCCGGCTTCCGTCATTTTTCCTTCTGCCCATTTAGCTGATACTTCGCCACCACCCTGAACTTTGAGTCCTTTGAAACTACCGGTCTTCCAGGCTGTAGGCAAAGCCGGGAGCAACTCGATATTTCCGGTCTGGCTCTGTACAAGCATTTCGGCAATACCGGCACAACCTCCATAATTGCCATCGATCTGGAACGGCGGATGCGCACAGAACAGATTCGGATAAGAACCGCCTCCATTCACCATATTCGTCGTTTTTTCCACACAGGGACGCAGCAGGTCGACCAACAGTTTATAGGCATGGTCGCCATCATGCAAGCGTGCCCAGAAATTGATCTTCCAGGCCATCGACCAACCGGTACTCTTATCACCGCGTGCTTCGAGTGTCTTACGGGCAGCTTCCGCCAGTTCGGGGGTATGCTCCATAGAGATTTCATTTCCCGGATAAAGTCCATACAGATGGGAAACATGACGATGATGCGGTTCGACTTCTTCATAGGGTTCAAGCCATTCCAGGATACGGCCATCCTTACCGATCGTGGTTGGCATCAGACGGGAACGCTTATCCACCAGTTCCTGACAAAAAGCAGAATCAATTCCGAGGATATTGGCTGCCGCAATCGTATTGGTGAACAGCTCGCGGACAATCTGATTATCCATAGTCGAACCGGCACAGATATGTACAACTTTGCCGTTCGGCATACGGTAAGCATTTTCAGGAGAAGTGGTAGGGGCCGTTACCAAATATTTATTTCGCGGGTCACGAACCAGCATATCCGTAAAGAACAAAGCAGCACCTTTCATCACCGGATAGACCTCTTTCAGATATTCTTTATCCAATGTATATTGATAGTGGGTAAACAGATGTTCGCATAACCAGGCGGCAGACGTATTGGTCGCTCCCCAGGAAGGATGTTCGCCCGGAGCAGTAAATTCCCATACATTACCCAGGATATGTGTCACCCAGCCACGTGCATTATAAAAGACTTTGGCTGTACGTTCTCCACTTTCTACCTGCTGTTTCGTCCACTCGATCATCGGGAGATGCAATTCGGAAAGGTTCGTTACTTCTGCGGGCCAGTGATTCATCTGGAAATTGATATTCAGATGATAATCGCCATTCCAGGGAGTATTGATCGTATTACACCATAATCCCTGAAGATTTGGAGGCAATGAACCGGTACGGGTTGACGAAATCAGCAGATAACGTCCGAACTGGAAGTAGAGGGCCCCCAGCGACGGATCGTTCTGATCCTCCTGGAAAGCATGCAAACGTTCATTGATCGGCATCTCATCCCTTACGGAACGGCCCAGGTCCAGATCGACCCGGTCGAACAGGGAACGATAGGCATTGACATGCTCCTTTCTCAAGGTGGAATAATCTTTTCTTTCCGACTCGGCCAGCAAAGAAAACAGCTGGTCTTCAAATCCTTCGTTCTTATAATTAGTCGCCATACTCACCAGAAGGATGGCTTCGGAGGCATTCTGAACGGTCAAGGAACTGTCACCTGGAACCAGGGAGCCGCCTTTAGGCAGGAGGATCCGTACACGGGCGCCATATTTAACACCTTTCATTTCCAGCGTATCCACGCCGTCCGGCAACTGTCCTTTCATCAGCAAGTCTTTTCCATCGACCGACAAGGCATAATGTTCGGGACGGTTCATCCCCACCGTAAAGTTAAGCGCCTTATCGGCATCTGCCATCAAATGAACTACCCCCAGATCACCGGAGAAAGAGGTAAACGACTCACGGCTGTAATTCACTTTTCCCTTGCGGAAAGAGGTTGAGGCAATAGCATCGTTCAGATTCAGTTCACGACGGTAAGCGGCTACGGAATCGGAACCGTCTACATATACATAATCCAGCACCAGATTTCCCAGCAACTGGTAACTACCATAGGGAACATTGGCACCCTGCCCCTGACCGCTACCAGCTCCTTTACAAACAAAAGTGCGATACATCAGGTCCTGTGCTTCATCATTTTTCCCTTCAAAGAGCAGACGGCGTATATTTGCCAACGACCATACAGCCTGCGGGTTATCCGTATCCTGTTTGCTTCCGGACCACATGGAGATTTCATTCAACAGGATGTTTTCCTTATTGATTCCACCGTCGGGCATCATTCCCAGACGACCGTTTCCCAATGGCAGAGTTTCCTCCCAGATACGGGCAGGTTCATCAAAGTGATAAGCGATCTTATTGGCTGTTTTCACTTCTGCCATATCACAGGAAGCCAGCAATACCAATAAAGCAGCGATAGAAGGACGAATTATTTTCCGTCCTATCTCCTTTAATCGAATCGAGTTCATAGTATTATTAATAAAATTATTACTCAAGCGGTATCAGAAACTTTGCATGTCACACAGTCTCTTATAATAGCCATTCAAATCCAGCAGTTCTTCATGACGGCCACGTTCAACGATCTCGCCTTCATGCATCACACAGATCTCGTCTGCATTACGGATCGTAGAAAGACGGTGGGCAATAACGATCGTAGTACGGTTACGCATCAGGTTTTCCAATGCTTCCTGTACCAGGCGTTCTGATTCCGTATCCAATGCAGAAGTTGCTTCATCGAGGATCAGGATGGACGGGTTTTTCAGGATGGCACGGGCGATGCTGATACGCTGACGCTGTCCACCGGAAAGTTTGCCGCCCCGGTCACCGATACTGGTATTATATCCGTCTTCGCTCGCCATGATAAACTCATGCGCATTTGCGATACGCGCGGCTTCCTTCACCTGTTCCAATGTCGCTCCTTCCACCCCGAAAGAGATATTATTGAAGAAGGTATCATTGAAAAGGATCGCTTCCTGATTCACATTCCCCATCAGGCCACGCAAATCGTAGAGGGAGGCATCGCGGATATCCGTTCCGTCAATAGTAATGCTCCCCTTATCCACATCATAAAAACGGGGCAACAGATCTACCAGCGTACTTTTACCGGAACCGGACTGGCCAACCAATGCGACGGTCTTTCCCTTAGGGATTACCAGGTCTACACCTTTCAACACCCAGTCATGCTGGTATTTAAACCAAATATTGTTATATCGTATTTCCTTATTCAATTCTATCTTCTTAGGATCGGCCGGATCATTGATATTACTTTCAGCTTTCAAGATCTTATCGATACGATCCATAGAGGCCAGCCCTTTCTGGATGGCATAAACAGACTTACTTAAATCTTTCGCCGGATTAATAATACTATAAAAGATAACCAGGTAATAAATAAATGTGGAGGCATCGATCGTGCTATGGTTACTCAGGATAAGCGTACCTCCATACCAAAGAACGATGGCGATAGTAGCCGTTCCCAGAAACTCACTCATCGGGTGCGCCATCTGCTGGCGGCGATAGATACGGATGGTGGTCCGACGGAACCGGTCATTACTGTTCTCGAAACGAGTTTGTATTTTCTTCTCGGCATTGAATGCTTTGATAATGCGCAAGCCGCCTAAAGTCTCTTCGATCTGGCTCATCAAGCCGCCCCATTGCTGCTGGCCTTCCAGCGATTTACGTTTCAGTTTCTTCCCTACCTGTCCCATCACATAGCCCGCCAAAGGCAACAGTACGAGGACAAAGATCGTCAGCTGCCAACTGATAACGATCATACCGATCAGATAGATAATGATCAGGATCGGATTCTTGAACAACATATCCAGGGAACTCATGATGGAGGTCTCTACCTCGTTCACATCGCCGGAGACACGGGCAATGATGTCCCCCTTGCGCTCTTCCGAGAAAAATCCCAGGGGTAGTTCGGTTATTTTCCTGTTGATCTGGTTACGGATATCACGAACAACCCCTGTACGAATAGGGATCATCGTAAAAAAGGCCATGTACATTGTGCCCACTTTCAGAAATGTAGAGATAATAAGGAAAGCACCTAAAACGATCAGAGTGAATGAGCCTCCTTCTTTTTCAATCAGGTCGCTGACAAACCAGAAGAAATTGTTCTTTATCAGTTCGGGAGTACCTTTCCAGCTTTCCCAGGTCCAGGGATCAAACACCCAGGCTTTATAGGAATAAACATCATCATTCAGTTTGAACAATATATTCAATATCGGAATAATCAGGGCAAAAGAGAACAGATTCAGTATGGCAGATAAAATATTGAACACAATGTTCAACACCATATACTTCTTATAAGGAGGCACAAAACGCCGTAATATGCGTATGAAATCTTTCATGTTTATTTAGTTCGATTGGATTTGGCGCGCAAGTTACTCATAAAAAACAGGTGATGCAACGTTTCGACTTATCTTTGCATCAATTAGGTATGGATGTAAATACAATTAAAACCATACGGATATGAACCGAACAAACCATTTCTTCCTGACCTTTACAAATAAAATATTGGCAGGATTATTAAGCCTGTTAGGCTTTTCACTAGCTGCATGCGACAAAATAGGTGCAGACGAATACGGATGTCCCTATGCCGATTATGAAATCAAAGGGAAAGTAGTCGATGACAACGGAAAAGCCATCAACGGCATACAAGTTATTATTCCCGACCCTTTTGGTAATGAAGAATATACGCATCGGGATACGCTGATCACGAACAGGGCCGGAGAGTTCGTCGCACGACCGGTTGTCACCACTTTTGGCACGGATATCACTTTCAAAATCACAACAAAAGATATCGATGGCACCGATAACGGAGGAGCATTTGAAGAAACAATCACGGAAGTCGCTTTCAAAAAAGAAGACCTGACAGGAGGAAACGGCGAATGGAATTATGGTAATGCACAAAAGAATGTGACTATCAAAATGAAGCAGGCTGTGGAAAACAAAGAATAAGTAAAAACAATTATCCAGACTTATACAACCACCGATGCAGTATTTTTCGTACTTTTGTATTTAATCATATGTAATCTATCAGTTAATAACAAAACAACGCAAGTTATATGAAAAGGTTCTATCCTCATTTTTTGAACAGTATGAACTGGGTATTAGCCGGTTTACTCACCTTACTAGGTTTCTCTTGTTCCGATTCGGATGATGATGGGGGAGGTCAGGTAGAAGAATACGGCTGCCCACATGCTAACTACGAGATCAAAGGGAAAGTGGTAAACAGACAGAACAACCCGATCCCTAATATACAAATCGCCATCAGCGATTCAGTTCCCGACCGTCAAATGCCCAGCGATACCATCTACACCGACGCAAAGGGAGAATTCCTTTGGGAAACCGGAGAATTCCCCGGGGCAACATTCAAACTTATCACGACAGATATTGACAAAGATAAAAACGGCGGTCAGTTTGTAGCCGATACCTCTTTTGTTTCCTTTAAAAACGCCGTCTATGAAAATGGTAGCGGTTGGTACAAGGGAAAAGCCAAACAAGAGGTTACAATCACTATGAGCGAACAGATTAACACGGAAGAATAATGGATAAACGTCCCGGATTTCGTAAACGCATCGCCCTGGAACTATTCCGCAGTATCCGGAGAAACAGGGCCAAGCTACACGAACTACGCACACTCTTTTGGGAATGTACGCTTCGTTGCAATGCATCCTGCCGTCATTGCGGCAGCGACTGCCATGTATCGGCTGGCATGAAGGATATGCCGGTGGAAGATTTTCTGAAAGTTATAGATGATATTACTCCCCATGTCAACCCTAATAAAGTATTGGTAATTTTTACCGGAGGAGAGGCTTTGGTGCGCAAAGACATCGAAACCTGCGGAATGGAACTTTACCGCCGGGGATATCCCTGGGGAATCGTTTCCAACGGATTGCTGATGACACGCGAACGGCTGGACGCGCTGCTGGCCTCCGGCATGCATTCGGCAACCATTAGTCTCGACGGTTTCGAGGAAGCACACAACTGGTTGCGCCGTCATCCGAAGAGTTTCGAGAATGCAGTCAACGCCATCTGCATGCTGGCGGAAGAGAAAGAGATTGTCTGGGATGTGGTGACTTGCGTAAACCAAAAGAACTTCAAAGACCTGAAACTCTTCAAGGAATTCCTGATGGAGATGGGCGTAAAACGGTGGCGTCTGTTCACCATCTTCCCCGTCGGACGGGCTGCCGAAGAAGCCGACCTGCAACTGACCAACGAACAGTTCACCTGGATGCTCAACTTCATCCGTTACTGCCGGCAGGAAGGAAAGATACACACCAGCTACGGATGCGAAGGGTTCCTCGGGAACTACGAAGCCGAAGTGCGCGACTCCATCTTCCAATGCAATGCCGGAATCAGTACGGCTTCAGTGCTGGCAGACGGTTCCATTTCCGGTTGTCCGAGTATCCGTGCCAATTTCCACCAGGGGAATATCTACAAAGATAAATTCATCGACATCTGGAACAACGAATTCAAGCCGTACCGCAACCGCGAATGGACACGCAAAGGGCAATGCGCCGACTGCAAAATGTTCCGTTATTGCGAAGGTAACGGCATGCATCTGTATGACGATAACGGCAATCTATTGTTCTGTCATTATAACCGGATAAAGTAATTGTCTCAAAAGTCTAAATGGCACGCAGATGACAGAGATTAGGCAGATTAACACAGATATTTATCTTAAAAATAAATTAATTATCTGCGGTTATCTGCCTAATCTGTGTCATCTGCGTGCCATGTTGTTTTTTTTGATCTATCGTAATTGCGTACAATATCCCATCTTTTTCCTATCTTTATCCCCCGAATAAACTTCTAAAAGAATTTATACATGAAAAACTCTCTTATTCTCTGTGCCCTGCTAACGCTAGGCCCGGTTTGTTACGCACAGCAATCGAATATCACCGATTACACCGAACTGACCGATACCAAGCCACACGATAGTGAGGCTGTATGGAATAAAATAACAACGCCTACCCAACTCAGCTGGGCGAGCACGGACGTTCGTTATCCGAAACTCAGTATCCCAACCGTTACAAAGACCTCCCGCTGGCAGACGAAAGCCTGGAAAGGAGAACGCGTAAACGCCCAGGCCGTATTGTGGACTACCAACGACCTGTCGAACGCAACCATCACCGTCAGCGAATTGAAAAACGGTTCATCCGTTATCCCGGCTTCCAACGTCACCACCAATTTCGTACGTTACGTAATGACCGACGAGTTGAACAAAGAACGCACAGGTGGTTGCGGTGTACGTGAAAACAAGGCGGAATGGGATTCTTCCGTTGTTGCCGACGTGTTGGATATCGTAAAGATGCACGACGTCGCCGCCCGTACGACACAACCTATCTGGATGAATGTATGGGTACCGTCGGATGCACGTCCCGGAAAATATAAAGGAACACTGACCGTTTCAGGCGAAAACTTCCAACCGATGAAGTTACAGGTGGAGATAGACGTACTGAACCGTACCCTGCCGGAACCGAAAGACTGGAAATTTCATCTGGACTTGTGGCAGAACCCGTACTCCGTGGCCCGTTACTATAATGTGCCTCTCTGGAGCAAAGAACATTTCGATGCCATGCGCCCGATCATGAAGATGTTGGCTAACGCCGGACAGCGTGCCATCACCACCAGCATCATGCACAAACCCTGGGCGGGACAGACCGAAGATCATTTCGACAGCATGGTGTTCCGCATGAAGAAACTCGACGGCAGTTGGGAATATGACTATACCGTTTTCGACAAATGGGTAGATTTCATGATGAACGATATAGGCATCAACGACCTGATCAGCTGCTACACCATGATCCCGTGGGCACTGAGTTTCGACTATTACGACCAGGCAACCAACCGCATCCAGTTCATCGAAGCCAAACCGGGCGATGCAGCTTATGCCGACTACTGGGGCAGTTTCCTGAAAGATTTCTCCCGCCACCTGCGTGCAAAAGGCTGGTTTGAAAAGACAGCGATCTCTATGGACGAACGTCCGTTGGAAGCCATGCAAGAGGCCATCAAAGTAATCAAGCAGGCTGACCCGGAATTTAAAATCACGCTGGCCGGCAACTATCATAAAGAGATACAAGGCGACCTGTATTACCTGAGTATTCCGTACGGCCACAAATTCCCGGAAGATGTGAAAGCCGAACGCGACCGCAAAGGCCAGATCAGCACGGTTTATACCTGTTGTTCGGAAGCATTCCCGAACACCTTCACCTTCTCCAACCCGGCAGAAGCCCCCTGGACTATCCTCCACGCAGTTGCCGGAGGTTACGACGGTTACCTGCGTTGGGCAGTCAACAGCTGGACCAAAGATCCGTTGCGCGACTCCCGTTTCCGCACCTGGGCAGCCGGCGATACATACAGTATCTACCCGGGTCCCCGCAGCAGTATCCGTTTCGAACGCCTGGTAGAAGGCCTCCAGGACGCTGAAAAAATCCGCATCCTCCGCGAAGAACTGAAGGGCAGCAAACTGGATAAGCTGAATAAGACTGTCGCCATGTTTACTTCGGAAGGGCTGGCTGAGACACAGAAGTCGGCTACGGAGATGGTGAATGAGTTGAATAAATTGCTGAATTCATTCTAAAAATATAGAAGGCAGTATCTAAAATCTGATATTGCCTTCTATATTTTATCACCATTATTGATTATAATGCACAAGACGCTTCCCTTTACGGTTTCTTTGACATTCCTTTTCATATTCCTATATAACGAATGCAATTGAAGGGAAAATCACAAAAACCTCTACTAAAGAGAATATTTACAAAGAACATTCTATGAATGTAATAACTATTATAATTTTAAAATTAACCATTCACTAATCAATGTTCCAATATGCTTCGGGATCTCCTCCCAGTACATCATCAATAAAATCATCGTCACATCCTTCTACATCCTGTGCATACGTACCTCCATATTTTTCATAGGTAGGTTCATTATCAGAATAATCGTAAGTTCTACTAAAATTTATTTGAGGACTAAATTCTTTTCCTTTATATAATTCAGGTATATATGCAGGATACAATGGATAGTCCTTTTTTTTAATCGAACCATCCATAATAGAAAAAGAAGAAACTTTAAGATCATTATCAAGGATAATACTTTCTGCACACTGATCCTTCATTTCTATTCCCTTTCTTGAAACTATATCAAACTCTCCTGTTGCCATATCATAGGCTTGAATCCATTTATCAGGAACTGAACAAACTTCACATGGAGCAAATTCACGAGGACTATATTTCAGAAAGAACCCTAGTGGATAATATAGCAAAATAGATGAAACATCTTTATAACAAATTGTTTGTTTAGGTATCAAATAGATAACTTCAAAAATAGTTCCGGTCTGAACCCTACAATAAAAACCTGTGTGTATAGCATCAGTTTCAAGGTAGTCATTAAAGTCACTTATATATCCACCAGTATTTAACACATCACAAATAAGAGACTTATCTTCGCTATATAAAGCCTCAATAATTTCATCGAAAGTCATAGTAATATAGTTTTATCCTCCCTGTCCCCTCCGTTCGGTGTTAACAAAAAAAGAAGCGTGGGAACCATCGTCTATCATTGTCTTGAGGCTCTCGACTGCCTACTCATCAATAATAGCACAATGATCCCACGCTTTATGCAGGTATATAGTCCACCCGTCACCGGGTAAGTATATATAACAAACATAAGCGCAGGAAACATTTTGTCTATTATCTTGATGAGTTGAAATTGTCGAGATTTCAAGACAAGATAATATCGAAACGCTTCTACGTTATTTTTTCAATACGTCGCAAAGATCGCACATTTAGATTATTAAACAAAATATCCGAGATCTTTTTCTCTCGGATATTTATATTGTTACACTCCTATCAAACTTTCTAAAGCTTGTATAAAAGCAACTGCTTGCGGATAAAGTTCCTTTACTTTTTCCTCCGTCATCATAATAAAATCGTCATAACGCAACTCCTTCTCTCATTACATTTTCAGAAAAAGGCGTCGTCAGCTTTTCCCATATCTTTTTACTGAATACACGAGGACTGATGATCACTCCCGTCTCAAACTCTATGTCATAAAGCGGATAAGCGATCTCCTGTTCCTCTTTCAGAGAGATATCTTCTTTGTCAAGCAAGATAAGCAAATCAATATCGCTGTCAGGACGGGCATCGCCACGGGCTTCGCTCCCGTACAGAATCGCCTGTGCGCCGGGAGCTACACGACGGATAACTTCCCGTATACGGTTTACTATTTCAGGACGTCTCATGAGATACTCTTTTCTTCTTTGATTTCTATTTTCGTAAAGGTAACTATAAATCTCAAAATCACAAGAAAGAGGGTTGTTTCGTCAAGATAAAGACAAAAGAAGGCCCCCTAACAAGTGAAAGTAACCTTTCGAGGCCTCGGGAAGAGTTTTTTAATGGTGAAAGTGGCTTTCCGAGACCTCGAGAGGTCTTTTTCACCATTCAAAGTTCACACCCGAGGCCTCGAGAGGTCACTTTAAACGTTGAAAACCGCCTTCCGAGGTCTCGATAAGTCATTTTCAACGTTTGACAGACATTTCCGAGGCCTCGAGGATTTTTTTCTGAAAATAATGTGGTAAATATTTCCTCCGTCCAGACATATTATCTACATTAGCGCATATTTAATTCTAAAAAATCAATCCATGGGAACTTTTACTAAAATCAAGACACTCCCGTTGACCAATCTCAACAATGCCGAATATCTGGCCTTCCTCAACTCCGTGCTGGACCTCGTCCCCGCTCCGACCGGCGGTGGCGACCGTCCCGAAATCGAGTCGCTCAATGCCGACGTGCAGGCGGCAAACGAATCGCCCAGCATCGGATTGTCGGCACAGTTTATACAGACTTTTGAAAACGACATCATGCTCCTGGCCGACACGGTCGACGAAAGCCGCATTGCACAGGAAACGGAGCAGGCTGCCGTTCACGAAGCCAACCGCGATAAGCTGATCATCTACATCACCACCCGCATCTCGCGTGCCGGCGGCTTGCCGCTCGAAGCCGAACGTGATGCCGGAAAGTTTCTCTATAAGGTAATCAAACCGTACATCGGCATCGCCCGCCTGCCGGTAGCACAGGAAACAGCCAAAATACAAGGCTTGCTGATTGACTTGCGGAAGGACGAAAACGCGATCTACGTCACCACCCTCGGACTGGAAGCCTACCTGGCCGAACTCGAAAAGGAAAACAATGCCTACATCGCACTCACCTCGGCGAGAACACAGAGCCGCGCTGCCAATAAAAAGGACAATAGCGCAACAATCCGTCAGCGTCTCGACAGCCAGTACGACGACCTGGTGATGCTGGCACAGTCGTTCAGCGTAGCCCAGCCGTCCGAAGAGGCAACGACATTTGTCAGCAACCTGAACCAGTTGATCTCAGAAACCGTCACCGCTTTCAACCAGCGAAAGAAAGGTTCCGGCCCGACAGGTGAAGGCGGAGGCGGAGACGGAAGTAGCGATCGCCCAGAAATCGAATAGGTTGATCGGAGAAAAAACGAAAAAGGGAGGTGATTACTTCCCTTTTTTCATTTGATCCCCCAAATAGAGGGGCTATCATATCCGAAAAAAACTCCTGGCAGGAAAGATTAACTAATTCTCCAATTAGTGGTTGGAGAATTAATCAAAATACTCATATTGTTCCGCAAAAGCAGCTTCTATATCTTCTTTGAGTCTCGGATTATTGACCTTCTCAACTTTGTTTAGCATCAGATAAGCACTTTTCAAGCAGTTCTCCTGATGGATAAAATATTTTTCAGAAAAATAGGTTGCCATTATTCTTTTATAAAAACGAAATCGTTTTGTATTATCAGTGCCCTCTTCTACCATATTTGAACCAATAAAACCGAAAGAGGGGTGGTCATCTTTTTGATATATTTCAAGCATAATATTTATGCAAGTCATAACAATGCGCCTGGGTTCGTAGGTATTAGTTAATACACTATACTTGTTCTCACAGTTCCTCATACTTTTAAGATGAAATTTTAGAGCATATACATGATGATCATAGCATTCAACCCAAACCCAATACCACTGATTGGATTTGGTCGATTTAAATGTATATAATTTCTTTGATTTTAAATGCCCAGCTTCTTCATTAAAATTTTGGACAAACCGGTGAGGGTAAAAAAACGCCATTTCAGATTAAATAAGGATACAGGTCTATTCGTCTTTTTTTCAGTTCTTCTGATGAAACTTGTACGAAAATAGCAGTATCCTTCTTCGGATCATTTTTAACGTCCGAAACAACAGTTGTAGACTTTTCCTTACAACTAATTGCGGCTTTTGTTTTTCTAATTAAGTTTCCCATATCTATTACTCTAACGACAATATAACAAATCTGTTGATGATTTTGTTGATTAACATGTTGATTATTACATGTAATGGGTCAAAGATACATATCTTTTATATCAAAGACACGTTCAAGTGAATATTTTTACAACAGATTTCATTTTTTTAGCGGCAGAACAAATAAAACGTGATAAAATTTAACAAAAGAACCCGATGACGCAGATTTTATAAAAGCGTCATCGGGTTTATAATATGAATTATCAAAATTCTTATTTCTCGCGAATGAAAATATTGATCGGTGTCCCTGTGAAATCCCAGTTTTCGCGAATCTTGTTTTCCAGGAAGCGTTTGTAAGGCTCCTTGATCCATTGCGGCAGGTTGGCAAAGAATACGAACGACGGAACCTGTCCGACCGGCAGCTGGGTGATGTATTTGATCTTGATATACTTTCCTTTCCATGCGGGAGGCGGATAGTTCTCGATGATCGGCAACATGATCTCGTTCAGCTTGGCCGTCGGGATGCGTTTCTTACGATTGTCGTATACTTCTTTGGCTGTTTCGAGCACTTTCAGGATACGCTGCTTGGTCAATGCCGAAATGAACAGGATAGGGAAATCTGTAAACGGTGCCAGACGTTCGCGGATCGCATTCGTATAGCTGTCGATCACCTTCTGGCCTTTATCTTCTACCAAATCCCATTTGTTCACACAAACGACCAGCCCCTTCTTATTCTTCTGCACCAAAGAGAAAATATTCAAATCCTGGCTTTCGATACCGCGGGTAGCATCTACCATCAGTACACAGACATCGGAATTCTCAATGGCACGAATCGAACGGATCACCGAATAATATTCCAGGTCTTCGTTCACCTTTCCCTTCTTACGGATACCGGCTGTATCCACCAGATAGAAATTCAGGCCGAATTTATTGTATTTGGTATAAATAGAATCGCGGGTAGTCCCGGCAATATCCGTTACGATATGACGGTCTTCACCGATAAACGCATTGATCAAAGACGATTTTCCGGCATTCGGACGACCGATAACGGCAATACGAGGCAACTCTTCTTCTAATTCTTCATTTTTTTCTTCCGGAAGGATCTCGATGATCTTATCCAGCAAATCACCGGAATTGGAACCGTTGATAGCTGAAACGCAGAAAGGATCGCCCAAACCGAACGCATAGAACTCTGCGGCCTCGGCATGCATCTCAAAGTTATCCGCTTTGTTTGCCACCACGATAACCGGCTTTTTATTACGGCGCAGTATCTTGGCCACTTCGATGTCCAGGTCCGTGATACCGTTCAATACATCCACCACAAACAAGATCACGTCTGCTTCATCCAAAGCGACCTGTACCTGCTTATTTATCTCTTCTTCGAAAACATCATCCGAATTAATTACCCATCCGCCGGTGTCGACCAGCGAAAACTCTTTACCGGTCCAGTCCACTTTACCGTACTGACGGTCGCGGGTAGTCCCTGCTTCCTCGTTCACGATGGCCTGACGCGATTGGGTCAGACGGTTGAACAGGGTGGACTTTCCTACGTTGGGCCTACCAACAATTGCTACAATATTTCCCATAAATTTCTTTTCTGTGCGCTGTTTTTAATCCAGCTGATAACCAAAATTCTTCAACAGGTTATCCCGGTTACGCCAGTCTTTTTCAACCTTGACGAACATTTCCAGGAACACCTTCTTCTCAAAGAAGCGTTCAATATCCTTACGGGCCATCGCTCCTACCTTCTTCAGTGCCTGTCCCTTATGCCCGATGATAATCCCTTTCTGGGAATCCCGTTCCACAATAATGAGCGCCTTGATGTGAATCATTTCTTCTTCTTCCTTAAACAGCTCTACAACGACTTCCACTGCATACGGTATCTCCTTCTGATAATATAGGAGTATCTTCTCGCGAATAATCTCCGTAACGAAGAAGCGGGCCGGCTTATCGGTAAGCGCGTCTTTTTCAAAATAAGGGGGAGACTCGGGCATCAAATCCTCCACCCTATGTTTCACATAATCAATATTAAAGTTCGAAAGCGCAGAGATCGGAATGATCTCGGCCTTCGGAAGAACCTCTTTCCAATGGGCTACCATCTTTTCCAGTTCGGCCTGGTTGCTGGTATCGATCTTGTTGATCAGCAGCAGGACCGGACATTCCACCGATTGGACCCGCTGGAGGAATTCTTCATTTTTATCGATTGTCTCAACGACATCGGTCACATAGAGTAACACGTCGGCATCACCTAAAGCCGACTCCGAAAAATTCAGCATAGACTCCTGCAACTTGTAATTCGGATGCAGGACTCCCGGCGTGTCTGAATACACGATCTGCATATCGTCGGTATTCACAATCCCCATGATACGATGACGGGTAGTCTGCGCTTTCGACGTGATGATGGAGATACGTTCCCCCACCAGACGGTTCATCAACGTGGACTTCCCCACATTAGGATTACCGACAATATTAACAAAGCCGGACTTATGCTTGTTTTCCATTATAACCCCATTTAAGATAAATTGCACCCCAGGTAAAGCCTGCACCGAATGCTGCCAGGATCAGGTTGTCCCCTTTCTTCAGCTTGTCTTCCCACTCCCAAAGGCAGATAGGAATAGTACCGGCACTAGTATTACCATATTTCTGGATATTGATCATTACCTTCTCCATATCCACACCCAAACGTTTAGCCGTCGCATCGATAATACGCAAATTGGCCTGGTGAGGCACGATCCATGTAATATCGTCGTGGGTCAGTTTATTTCGTTCCGCTATTTCGGCAGCCACATCGGCCATATACGAAACAGCATACTTAAAGACATATTTACCATCCTGCAAAACAAAATGTTCCCGTTTATCCACGGTCTCATGACTGGAAGGATAAGCCGAGCCACCTGACTTCATAATCAGATGAGAATAGCCTACACCGTCAGTACGCAGAATCGTGTCGAGAACGCCGACTTCTTCCGTAGTCGGTTCCAGTAAAACCGCACCGCAGGCATCCCCGAACAGAGGACAGGTAGAACGATCCTGATAATCGGTAATCGAAGTCATCTTATCACCGGCAACAACAATCACTTTCTTATAGCGTCCCGAACGAATATAATTCGCACCTGTTTCCAACCCATATAAGAATCCGGCACAAGCTCCCTGCAAATCGAAAGTCATTGCATTCTTACAGCCGGTATGATAGGCGATGATTGAAGACATGGTTGGAAAGTGATGGTCTGCCGTTGTAGTAGCTGACAGAATCACTTCGATCTCTTCCGGATTTACTTGTGTTTTTTCGAGTAACTGCTTCACAGCACGTATACCCATGTAAGAGGTACCAACCCCTTCCCCTTTCAAAATTCTGCGTTCTTTGATGCCAACACGTGTCATGATCCATTCGTCAGTCGTATCGACCAATTTGGAGATGTCCTCATTTGTCAACACGTCTTCCGGAACGTATCCGCCTACACCTGTTATAACCGCATTTAATTTATCCATACTTAAAAAAATAAAGAGACTCTATATCCCAATTAAAAAATTAGCCCTAAAAATATTTTTAGGGCTATTTCTTTCGTTTATCAGACTCAATATGATCGTGACAAACTTACACAGCTGCTTCTTTTACGATAGCTAACTTACCTCTGTAGTAGCCGCATTCGCCGCATACAGTGTGATAAATATGCCATGCGCCGCAGTTCGGGCAAATAGCCATTGTTGGAGCGACAGCCTTGTCATGAGTTCTTCTCTTGGCTGTTCTTGTCTTACCTTGTCTTCTTTTAGGATGTGCCATGTTTTAATTTATTTAATTGTTATCATTCTCTATTAAACCTTTCAGGGCATCCCAGCGAGGATCAGAATTACCGCTTACGTCATCATCCATGGATATATCTTCCACTTCGTCTTCTTCGTAATCATCATCTCTGTCATCTGTACTTTTAGCAGTGTGCTTCTTCAGCTTCGTCGACATCGCTTTATTACATTTTCCCGGAGCATGTACATGCTTCATCGGTACTGCCAATGCAATAAACTCATAAAGGAACCATGCCAAATTAATCGCACCTTCCTCTTCTGGTATTACTACTACCTCGTCGCTCTCTTCGGCATATTCTTTACCGAATTTCACTACCAAGCGATTATGTGTATCAACCGGAATCTCCATATCGTCCAGACATCTGTCGCACGGAACGATTGCTACACCTTCCATCTGAAAGTTCATTTCAAAAGCCACTGACGTACGCTTCACTGTCAGGTGAACCTTGACTTTGCCCTTCTGGACTTCGTCTCCGTCAATGTCCACAAAAAACTTGTTCTCCAGTAAATACTCGAATTCGTGCACACCTGGAGCGAGATTTTTCAAATCTACGTTATATAATTTAAACTTTCCCAAAGCCTTTTAGTGTAAAAACCTTGCAAAGGTACGAAAAAACTAAACACAAATGCAATACCTATGCAGTTATTTTTTATTATTGAACTATTTAGCCTCTATATTTACGAAGCTCTATACGAAATGTCGTGCCTTTTCCGACCTCCGAGTTCTTTACGAATATCTTGCCGCCATGGTAGGACTCTATGATACGTTTGACCAGAGATAACCCGAGTCCCCATCCGCGCTTCTTAGTCGTATAGCCGGGATTGAAGACAGTCTTATATTTTGATTTGGGAATCCCCTTTCCCGAATCCGTAATATCTATCCGCACAGTCTTGTCACGCTCTTCCACCTGAAACGTTATTTCGCCCTGGCCTTCCATAGCATCCACAGCATTTTTTGTCAGGTTTTCAATAACCCAGGCAAACAGTGAATCATTCATTAAAACCAATACGGGATTATCCGGAAGATGAGTATATATCTTCACCTTGGCAGAAATACGTGTTTCCATATAATTTAAGGCCGTACGAATCGAATTGCTGATATTTACCGGTGTCGGATCGGGATTTGATCCAATCTTCGAGAAACGTTCTGCAATCATCTCCAAACGCTTCACATCTTTTTCCATTTCACCCAGGAGAGACGGATCGATTTCTTTTGTACGAAGATATTCCACCCAGGCGATCAAGGAAGAGATAGGAGTTCCTAGCTGATGGGCTGTCTCCTTCGATAATCCGACCCATACTTTATTCTGTTCTGCCTTCTTCGTACTGGCAAGAGCCAGGAAGGCGATCAGGATAAATATGAAAACAACTGTCAACTGGGCATAAGGATAGATAAGCAGCCTTTTCAGGATAATAGAATCGTCGTAGTATAAATACTGGAAGGTTCCATCCTGCATGTCGATCAGTATAGGAGGGTTCTTGCTCTTTAATTCCCGTACTTTATTTTTCAGAAACAAGTCTGAATCCTTTTCCGGAAGGTCGATATTCTTCTCTGCAATTACACTGTCCTTCTCATTACACCATAAAACAGGTATCGTGGTGTTACTTTCCAGAATCTTTAGAATAAGAGCCATATTTGAACCGTTGGTTTCGGTAGCAATCATACGTTGCGCTTCCGCCCAAATCTCGACCTTCTGGCGTTCTTCCTGTGCTAAACTCTTTACAAGCTTATCAGAGACAAACACTGAAACGATCGCAATCAATGTGGCTATTAAAATGAAAAGATATTTCAGCCGTTGCCGGGAATCATATATACTGCTCATAATCTAAAATTCATACTCAATGTATATTAGAACGGAAAATAAGATACATTATTATAAGAGAGATGTTAAATCAGGAAGAATAAAAACGAAAAGAAGCTATAAATACAAAAAGGAACCAACCTTACGATTGATTCCTTTCATTTGTTTGGAGTCTGTGACTCTAAAACGGCGGCTATCTACTCTCCCACTTTTACGCAGTACCATCGACGTGGTTGGGCTTAACTTCTCT
>NZ_JAMOKT010000068.1:0-36343 GCF_023656795.1 Parabacteroides caeci | reverse complement strand
GGATGAGCCAATTAGTGACGGTGCCTTCAGGCTGTAGGCCTGTAACAAACTAGCCCAGGGTTCTAACCCTGGGTTCCCTTGAATTTTTCTCTTTCTGAGGCACCCTGTAGGGGTGCGACAAGATTAAAAGGGCTGATATTTATCTTGTGCCGCCCCTACAGGGCGGAAAGACAGGAGCGGGTTTTCATAAACCCAGGGTTAGAACCCTGGGCTGGTTTGTTAAAGCCTTACAGGCTTACATTGACACCGTAAGGGCGGTTCGCGAACCGCACTACCAACGACGCTACATTCATATTTGATAAAAGGTGAACTCAGCAAACTATTATCCTTTCGATCGTCCGGCAGATCGACACCAGCATCCTTTGATAAGCAGCACGGTTGTCACCATTCACTTCGCTGATGTATTTGCTGTAAGCGATCTCTTTGGCATAGGCCGAAGGATGGGTACTGAGCGAGGCAGCCACCGGATAAGCGGTGTGGATCAGACGGGCGAAATCCATGAAACTGTCTTCCGCCGATTCGTAAGTGCGGAACCATAAGGAAGTATGGCCGCTGTTTTCAGAAAGATCAGTCTTTGTGCCTTTCCAAAAAGCATTGGGACGTCCGTAAGCGGTGATACCGAAGAAGTTGTTATGCTCCTTTGCCAGGGTGCTTTCCCCCCACCCTGTTTCGATGGCCGATTGGGCAAGGATGACGATCGGATTGATTCCGAAACATTCCCCCGCCTTTTGAGCGGGGAAAAGATATTGTTTGATAAATTCCTGTTTTAACATAGTGAATAATTGTTTAATTTGCCGATATGCCAATGTGCCAATGGAAATACCAACTGTTGCTATTAGAATTGGCGTATTGCCTTATTGGCACATTGGCAAATTATTTTACTCAATTTCCGGACGGTCCGAACCACCTCCTGTAGGCGGAGTGACGGTTTCGGTATCCATCTTTTCATATTTGGCATTCTTGCGGATCTCGTTGAGCATGGTGCCCGGTGAGAAGACGATACGAGCCTTGTTGAAGAGGGAGACATTGAAGTCCTTTTCGTTTGCAGTACCCTTGCTGCCGGCAACCATACGGAAGTTGCCCAGGCGACCCATCTGGATCACATCGCCTTCTTCCAGGCGTTCTTCCATAACGGAAAGAAGACCTTCGATGACAAGCATCACATCACCGATAAAAGCGGTGCTTCGAACAGCGATCAGATCACAGAGCTTGTTGAAATCGAGTTTCTTCAATGAACGGACCTGTGCATAAAATAATTTGGAACCTTCGGTAGCGTCTTTACGCATGTCGGGACGTTTTACTAAGTGGAAACTTAAAGCCATGGGAAATAATTTTTTAATTTGACAATGTGCCAATATGCCAATGGAAATACTCCGAAAGCTATTGACGGTTAACTGGTTGGTTATCGATAACATGACAAAGATAGGGTACTGGAAAAATGGCTGTGACATGAAATGTCATTATCGACGGCGAAGGGTTAAATAAGTCCGTATAAATATATTAATAATGCGCATAAATATTGAATTTCATTTCTTTATGTGGATTTAATTTCTTATCTTAGTAAGACTAAATCATAAGAATATGGAAGAAGAAAAATTCAAAATCCGTAGTTACGGATGGACGGAATTGACACTCTGTTACAACCCGGATTTGCATCCGAACTCAGCATCACGTTTGTTGCATCGCTGGGTGGTAAGAAACGAAAAACTGGTCAAAACATTAAAAACTGTCGGCTTCTGCGAACGGCAACGGAAACTGACCCCGAAACAAGTCGGGGTGATTGTCGATTTCTTGGGGGAACCTTAAAAATTGGAAATTTGAAAGTCCCTTATCTCGAAGATGAAAGATATATCTTTTGAAGATGAAATAAGGGACTTTTGAATGCAAAAGATATAATGTTGTTTTGAAGAAAAAGGAGATCGGTTTAGATAGCATAAAAATGTTGTTTTGCAGCATAACACTAAATAATTATGCGCAAACCGATTAATAAGAATAAAAAAAAAGGACGATAAACATGTTCCTGAAGAATATGTGTTTTTTATGATTGCACTCTTTGCCGGACTGAAACAGAACGGTCTATTGGGTGGTTATTCATACAAGAAAATAGCTGAATTTATAAATCCGTTTTTCAAATTCAAATATGCATCGAGTACCGTTTGCAAAAACATGAAACTATTTGACAAATATTCGGATTATTACACTGAAATACAAGATCTTATAAAAACAATAAAAAACAAGAACAAATCAACCGACAATAAATACTAATTTATTAATTCGCTGTAAAACAACATTTTAAAAGACACAAAACGAATTAAATTGGTTCCACAATTCGGGAATGTTCATGATTACCTTTGTATTAGCAAAATGAAATACGCTCTTTGATTCCTTAAAAGCTGAAAAAAATGCCGGAGGCCTTATATTTCTTTATAAAGAATATTCTTTCTATATTTAAAGAGAAAAATAAAGCCGTCACCGAAGTCTAATATAGTAACCTATTAAACCATTTGTTATCAACCAATTAAAGGAAGCAATCCGTAATAATGCGCTAATAAAAAGTATTAACTAAAAAATCAGTATCATGAAAGCTGTCAAAATCATTGAAAATGAAAGCGTTGCATTAGACTATCTGGGAAATGCCTTCATAAAGATTCCCAGAAGTATCATAGACCGCTTGAACAGCGTCCGGTTGGTTGAACGCCAGATGGCTCGTTTGCATTTATGTCTGTTCGGACTGTGTTATCACACTGACGGATATGTAATGCTGAACAATCGCAAAGTCTATTGTCGACGGGGTGAATATGTCGGAACACAGCGTCGGTTGGCTGAAGTTGCAGGAATCAATCCCGGGTCATTGAGTCGGTTGATTGACAAAATGGTGAAATTACAATTGATCTCTGTTACTCACATTCCGGGAGGAAGCCGTATATGGGTAAAAGGATACGCTGCTTTTACCTGGATACAAGAAAGCAAAGAGACTCAAAAAAATGCATCGAACACAAACGCTTCCGCCCAAATGGCGGAAGCCGAAAGAAACATGGGCGGACGAAGCATGCAGAATCCAACAAACCAACCTAATTAATGACGCTTATGGAAACTATAGAATCTGTACGCCAGGTGGAAGAGGCTGTGATCTGTGCACTTTTGTCTTCCGAATCTGCCATATGGCAGGTTGCTCCGGTTCTCAAGCCGGAAATGTTCAGCGACCCGTTATTCGCATTTGTCTACAAAGCCATCTGTTCCCTGAACAGCCGGGGCGAAAAAGCGGATCTGGTAACCACCGATATCGAGATGCGCTGTCTGGATGAAAAACGCTGGAAAGAAATGAACGGGATTGCCATCGTCAACGCTGCCATGACGCAGATACGCCATACCGGCAACCTGATGCAATATACCGAAGAGGTGAAACGGCAGTATATGCTTCGTCTGCTGGGTGCTCTGTTCACTACCTTGCAAGCAAAGGCAAACCTTTTCGATTCCTCCTACACGGCTCTGATCGAAAAAGCGGAATCGTCATTGATGGAACTGCGGGAAACCTGTATTGTCGGCAAACAAGTCAGCCGGATCGGAAAAACAGCCAACGAAGTATTGAATATGCACCGTGAACGTCTGGAAAACGGAGTGGATACGATGTGCATCAAAACAGGACTGGAAGAGTTCGACTATGTGACCGGAGGACTTTACAACGGCGAACTCACCGTTGGGGCCGGACGTCCCGGCGACGGCAAGACAGCCATAGCCATGCAGATTGCCATGAATGTAGCCCTGTCGGGAAAACATGTCTGTTTCTTCAGCATGGAAATGACCGGTTTACAAACGATGAACCGCCTGTTTGCCGGATTCGGAGGGGTAGATGCCAACCGTTTGCGTATCACAGGTGCTAACCCGGAGGATTTGTTGAAGATGGAAAAAATGGCGGGTGAGTTCCAGGACCTTCCGTTGTATTTTGACTATACTCCGGCAAACACGCTGGAAAATATCCGTGCCCAGGTGATGTTACAGAAGCGCAAAAAGCAATGCGACCTGGCGATTGTGGATTATCTACAGGTGATGAAAATGGAAAAGCAGGGATTGGAAAATGCGAATCAGACAGTCGGATACAATATACAGGGATTCAAGCAAATGGCACAGGATGCCAATATCCCGGTCCTTGTCCTTTCGCAAATGAACCGTAACAGTATGAACTCAGGCGATAAGGCGCATATCCCGAATTTGCACGATTTACGTGATTCGGGTGTGATCGAACAGGTGGCGGACTGTGTTTATTTCGTTTATATCCCCGAACGTTACGGGATCACCCAAGATGAAGTCACCGGGGAGAGCCTGAAGCAGGTCGGAAAACTATACATAAGAAAAACGCGTAACGGATCGACCGGAATTGCCCGTTACCGCTATAATGAGAGTTATACCCGCATCACGAACTATAATATCCGGAGAAGATCATGACAAAGATAGAAATAGAACTACTGAAAGCTTCATACCCTATCGAAGAGGTGATCGGAAAGACGGTAAAACTGGAACGAAAAGGGATCAACTATATAGGACGTTGCCCGTTCCACGAGGATCATCATCCGTCGCTGGTGGTGAATCCTCAAAAACAGACTTTTAGATGTTTTGCCTGCGGAGAACATGGGGATGTGATCGAATTTATAGAGAAGACGGAACATTGTAATTTCATGGAGGCGGTGGGGAAATTGAAAATTGAAAATGGAGAATTGAAAATTAATAAGAAAAACGCGAATCCTGTCGACAGAGATAGCGACGCGAAGCAATTTTCAATTTCCAATTCTCAATTTTCAATTAAAAAGAACTTACAGTTCTTTTCCTCCCTTCTCCCCTACGCTTGCGGTTATACGGAGTTAACGCCTGCTTATCTTGATTTTGAGGTCGGACAATCTCCTGTGAATGTTCCGAAAGAATGGTATGCGATGCGCAACCGGGTGATCTTTCCGATCCGCAACGAAGCCGGTGAGTTGATAGCTTTTGCTGCCCGCAGGCTAACGGACAATAATTCGGAAGAACCGAAATATATCAATACATCCACAGCCAACGGATATAAAAAGAGCGAAAATCTCTATGCCCTTCACCGGGCGAAAGAGGCAATTGCGAGGAAAGACTTTGTGTTTGTAGTGGAAGGATATAAAGATGCGATCGCGATGCATGCGGCCGGATTTTCCAATACAGTAGCATTATGCGGAACGGCCCTGACAGCCGGACAGATTGCATTGCTGAAAAAGTACACGAACCGGATCTGTCTGTTACTGGATGGCGACAAGCCGGGCCGGGAGGCTGCCCGCAAAATATCTTTATTGCTCAATCCGCATTCGGTAGAGGTACAGACGATCTTTTTACCGGAAGGGGAAGATCCGGATTCTTTATTCCGGCGGTCGGGCAAAGAGGCTTTTGTTTCCCTGATCGATAAGTTTCTGTCGAAACCTCATTTGTCGGAAGAAATGCTGCTGACGGCTTGCCTGTTGTTTCCGGAGACTCTTTATATGTTCAAAGGTTCTTCTTGTCTTTTTACGGAATTAGTGAAAAGTATCCTGCAAACGGATGATTTGCTTTTTGAAAATAAGGAGAACCGGATGATACTAGAGCATTTGGGAACAGGGAATCCGGAACCGGGGTTAACGCCTGCGCTAAAAAGCATCGCAAATGAATTACATGCCGAATACGACCAGTTGGTTTACAATGAAAAGGAACAATTCGGGTTACTTTATCCGGAGGCATCCAATATCCTGAATATCTATCTGACCCGATTATTATTTTTGTATCTGGAAAACCGTATCCTACAGGAAATACAGAAAAACGTACACCGGTTATTGGAAACTGATCCTAAAAAGAAAGAAATACGTCTCGATATCCTTGTCAATATAGCCAAACGGCGGGAACAGTTGCGACACGTTTCGGAAAATCTGGACAGGCCGGGGGCGGTTTGGGGATGATGGGGACTGATTCAAATCTTTCTAATCAATAACAAATGAAATTAATATCAAACTTACTTCTTTGGGGAGGCATTCTACTGCTTCCCCTAAACTCTTATGCTCAGTTTACCAAAGGGCTGAGTTATCAGGCGGAGACCGGTGTCAGCTTTAGCGGAGGGGAACATACTCCTTTCTGGCTGACAGCAAACAAGCAGGGATTGTCATCAATCGAAAAAAATAACGGGTATCTGCGTGCCGGGGTCTTCCGGGAGTTGGAAAACGATAAACGCTTCTCGTATGCTTTCGGGGCGGATCTGGCAGTGGCTTACAATTTTACATCGACTTTCGTGGTGCAACAATTGTATGCGGATCTGAAATACCGTTGCCTGGGATTGAGCATCGGAAGTAAGGAGCGACATAGTGAGTTCAATAATCCGTTGTTGAGTAGTGGCGGCTTGACATTCTCGGGAAATGCCCGTCCGGTTCCGCAGGTTCGTATCGGTATTCCCGAATATACGCTTGTTCCGGGTACAAAAGGTTGGTTGGCTTTTAAAGGACATATTGCTTATGGTATGTTTACGGATGACGGCTGGCAAAAAGACTTTGTGGCTCCGGGCGGTAAACATACAGAGCATGCGCTGTATCATTCCAAGGATTTATATGTGAAGATCGGTAACCGGGAGAAGTTTCCGTTGATTTTAGAAGGGGGACTTGAAATGGCTGCACAGTTCGGAGGGAATGCTTTTATCGGTAATGAGAAGATCGATATGCCGAACGGGATAAAAGATTTCTTTAAAGTGTTTATTCCGAGCGGCGGAGATAGTAGCACACCAACAGGAGAACAGACAAATGTCTATGGAAACCATTTAGGCAGCTGGAACTTTTCACTAACCTGGTATGCTTCAAAAGATTGGACAATCCGTCCTTATTACGAACATTATTTTGAAGACCATTCGCAGATGTTTGGTGAATATGGCTGGAAAGATTGCCTGGCAGGAGTGGAAATAACATTTCCTAAGAATCCGGTGATCGGTAGTTTCGTTTACGAATATATATCAACGAAAGACCAAACGGGACCTGTTTATTGGGATCATACATCGGAAATACCGGAACAAGTGAGTGGTACAGATAATTATTACAACCACTATATCTATGCCGGTTGGCAGCATTGGGGAATGGGGATCGGTAATCCGCTGGTCATGTCTCCAATTTATAATGATGATGGAGAAATAGTCTTTAAAAGCAATCGCTTGCAGGGACATCATTTCGGGGTTATGGGGAATCCAATTTGCGATTTGCGGTACCGAATTTTATTGTCGCTTACCCGTAACTGGGGAACTTATAGCTTACCTTTTTATGAGATCAAAAAGAATGGAAATGCGTTGGTAGAATTAACTTATACGCCCCATCAGTTAAAAGGCTGGGACTTTACAGGATCGCTAGGTGTTGACAGAGGTGGGATGTTGGGTAAAAGTGCCGGGGGAATGTTGACAATCAGAAAAATAGGATGGATACGGTGAGTTCAATGAATACGATGAAAAGATATATAATAGTGGTGTTGCTGGTTCTGATGGTCAGTTCCTGCGGAAAAATGTCGATCAACGGAGACCTGGATGGTCGCTGGCAGATCATGAAAATAGCATATGCATCAGGAGAGGAAGAGATGCCGGAACGGGCATATTACAGTGTTGCTTTGCATACAATCAATCTGATGAAGGTTGATGTAACCAGTCAGACCGGTAATATGGAATATACCGGAGATTCATTGTTTGTAGTCATGCCGGTCAGCAAAGTTGAAGATTTATTGCCATTTGGGATGAACGGAACGGAGCAACGCTTCGGCGTCAAAGAATTAACATCGAAACATCTGATTCTGCAATCGGATTATGCCCGGTTGGAGTTCAGGAAGTTTTGATTCATAATTTATCAGAAATGAGTGTTTGTTTATAGCAACTGGTTGTAACTGGCTCCCCTCTTGAGAGGGGGAAGGAGGTGTGTCATATTCCCGCCATACAACCACCATAATCAGAGTCACTTGACTATTACAGGTTCATTTGCCGTCTGCTTCAGCTGACGGTTTACAAGTTGTTTCTCTCTTTTGGCTTCAGCCACATTTCTCCTAGATAGAAACCTGTAAGAAATGGGACTAAAGCCCGATGAGACAGGCCCTTTACTAATCCGTCAGCTGAAGCAGACGGCAAATAAACCTGTAACAAGGCTTGTTTTATTGACTGGCTTTAACACACCCCCTACCCCCTCTCAAGAGGGGAGCCAGTTACAACCAGTCAATAAACAGATAGCTCAATTATTTCTAAAATCGAAATAACAACAAAAACAAATAACAATATGAATAACGTAATCAGAAATGTATTATTGGGGGGATTACTGTGTCTGTCGGTTCCGCTTGCAGCACAGGTACCCCAGGATTTGATTGATAAGGCGAAAGCTGCGGGTATGACGGATGACCAGATCCGTCAGGAGATGAATAAACGAATGGGACAGTCCGGGGCGGAACAGACTGCACGTACGGCATCGGACGCTGTGGTTACAGACCGTACGGTCACGGTTCAGGATGGAAAGGTGATACCTCCTTTGGATGCCCAGCGGGAAGCCAATCGTCCGGCGGGAGATCTGAGTGGAACCGTGTTCGGTCGCGAAATATTCTCAAATAAGAATCTGTCCTTTGAGCCGGATCTGAATGTACCGACTCCAAAAGGATATGTTTTATCTGCCGGAGACGAATTGCTGATCAATGTCTGGGGAGATTCTGAACTGAATCTGAAACTGAAGGTTTCTCCCGAAGGAACAATTCTTATCCCTAACCTGGGTCCGGTATCTGTCAGCGGACTGACTATTGAAACAGCCGAAAATCGTATCCGTCAGGAACTGGGGCGGATCATGTCTACTTTGTCCGGAAATACAGAGTCAGGAAGTACGGACGGGGCTAATACGTTCGTATCAGTTAGTCTGAGCCAGATACGCAGCATCAAGGTTAATATAGTAGGAGAAGTAGTTGCTCCGGGGACCTATACGCTTCCTTCGTTTGCTACCTTATTTAATGCTCTGTATGCAGCAGGCGGAGTGAATGAGATCGGTTCGCTTCGTGGAATAAAGGTTTACCGTAATAGTAAGGAAGTGGCAAAATTGGACGTGTATGATTATCTCCTGAATGGCAAATACAATACAAATATCCGTCTGGAAGAAAATGATATGGTGATCGTTTCTCCTTACGACCAGCTGGCTGTTGTAAGAGGCAAGGTAAAACGTAACCGCATTTTCGAAATGAAAAAAGGCGAAACACTCTCACAGTTATTGAATATGGCCGGAGGCTTTACCGGGGATGCGTACAAGAAAGATGTCCGTATCAAACGAAAAGCCGGAAGTCGCTATCAGATTGCAACTGTTACGGAAGATAAATATCCTACTTTTGCGATGATGGATGGCGATTCTTTGTTGGTAGACTCTGTGATTCCTTTCTACGAAAACCGTCTGACAGTGACAGGAGCAGTCTGGCGTCCGGGAGAATATGAATTGAATGGTACGGTTCATACGGTCCGTCAACTGGTTGATCAGGCAGCCGGTTTGAAAGGAGATGAGTTTACCGGCCGTGCCCAGATTACCCGTTTGAATCCGGATTTCACAACGACTGTTATAGCAGTAGACATTCGTGGCATTCTCAGTGGCACATCTCCGGATATGGAACTTAAACCGGAAGACCAACTGAACATTCCATCCCTGTTTGACCTTCGCGAACCTTATACGATCAAAGTAAGTGGAGCGGTAAATTACATTGATACGGTTCTTCCTTACCGGAACAACTTAACCGTTGAAGATGCCATTATGATGGCCGGAGGATTAAAGGAATCGGCGGCAACGGTCAATGTGGAAGTAGCCCGAAGGATTAAGGATACAAAAACTTACGAGAACACTAACCGTACGGCCGAAGTATTCAATTTTGCATTGAACGATAATTTAGGTTTGATCTCTACGGATGGAAAGAAAAGTGATACGGTCTTTACATTGGAACCGTTCGATGAAGTGTATGTGCGTTTCTCACCGGGTTATCAGGAACAACAGGTAGTAAAGGTAAATGGTGAAATCACTTTCTCCGGTGATTACGTACTGGCAGAAAAGAACTCCCGTCTAAGTGATATCATAGCCAAAGCCGGAGGAATAACTCCTGATGCCTATGTAAAAGGGGCCAGCCTGAAACGCCAGCTGACAGAAGATGAGATGCGCCGCCTAGAAACTTTGTTGCAATTGAGTTCCAATAAACAGAGTCGCGATTCGGTGGCCTTATCACTGGAAAACATTAAAGACTACTCGGTGGGTATCGATTTGGAAAAGGCCCTGGCAAATCCGGGGAGTGCGCACGATGTGGTCCTGCGTGACGGGGATGCGCTTTACATTCCTCAGTTGCAGAGTACGGTTAAGATAAACGGTGCCGTAACTTATCCAAACAGCGTGACCTATACAAATGGGATGTCTGTGGGAGATTGCCTGTCACAAGCCGGAGGCTATAACGATATTGCCCGCAAATATCCGATCGTAATCTATATGAACGGTAAAGTTGCAACAACGAAGAGATGCTTTATCTTCTTCAAACGTTATCCGAAGGTAGAACCGGGATGCGAAATCGTCGTTCCGACCAAGACACAGCGTGATCGTAAAACCAGCCTGGCAGAGGTACTGAGTATAGCCAGTTCAACCACTTCGATGGCAGCCATGGTCACCTCTATCATCAACACGCTGAAATAATTTTCAATTTTCAATCTTTAATTTTCAATTAACAAAGTGGATATGATTCAAATGAACGCTCCTGATATAGATAATGCACAGGAGATAGACTTGATCGAACTGGCTAAACGTCTATGGAGTGAACGCAAGTTCCTTTTTAAATGTTGCGGAATTGCAGTTGTAGTCGGTCTTGTCGTAGCTTTCAGCATACCGAAAGAATATAGTACAACCGTAAAACTGGCACCCGAAACTTCCGATCCATCCAAAAAGATGGGGAACCTGGGTGGATTGGCAGCCATGGCAGGGATTAACCTGAACAGTACTTCAGGAGCGGATGCCATCTCCCCAGACCTGTATCCGGATGTAGTCAGCAGTATTCCTTTTTTACTGGAGTTATTCCCCGTACAGGTAACAAATGAGGAAGGGGATTATTCTGCATCCTTATATGATTATATGGATAATCACCAGAAAAGTGCGTGGTGGAGTTATGTGGTACAGGCTCCCTTTAAGCTGTTGGGTGTTGTGAAGGATTTATTCTCAAAAGAAGAACCGGTAAGTAGTGGAGAATTGACTTCTTTCAGGTTAACAAAGGAACAGGCAGATGTTATAAAGGATTTACAGGAACGTATTTCCGCATCTGTGGATAAAAAGACATCGGTAATCACTGTTTCCGTTCAGATGCAGGACCCGTTGATCTCGGCGAATATCACTCAAATTGTTTTGGAAAAACTTCAGGGATACATCACAAATTACCGTACCCAGAAGGTAAAGCAAGACCTTGAATTCACAGAGAAAGTATTCAGCGAAGCCCGTGAGTCCTACTATAAAGCACAACGTGCCTATGCTGCTTTTGAGGATGCCAACAAGAATATCATCTCAGCTAGCTACCGTACGGAACAGGAGCGTCTAAAAAATGAAATGACATTAACCTTCAATGTTTACAATACGCTGGCCCAGAAACTGGAACAGGATAAACTCCGGGTACAAGAACAAACACCGGTGTATACAATAATACAACCTGCCACAGTTCCTTTAAAAGCCGCTTCTCCCAAGAAACCGCTGATCCTGATTGGGTTTGTATTCCTTGCCATATTCGGCGGAATCGGTTATCTGTTTATCGAAGACCTTTTCAAACCCAAAGAGGAAACTGAGGTGTTAGAGGTTGAATGATTAGTTGGGGCATTTGTATAGAGTTCAGTTTTTATCAGATATGAACTATCCGATTATTGACCGGTTGTACCTGGCTCCCCTCTCGAGAGGGGGAAGGGGGTGTGTCATATCCCCGCCATACAACCACCATAATCAGAGTCACTTGACTATTACAGGTTCATTTGCCGTCTGCTTCAGCTGACGGTTTACAAGTTGTTTCTCTCTTTTGGCTTCAGCCACATTTCTCCTAGATAGGAACCTGTAAGAAATGGGACTAAAGTCCAATGAGATAAACCCTTTACTAATCCGTCAGCTGAAGCAGACGGCAAATAAACCTGTAACAAGGCTTGTTTTATTGACTGGCTTTAACACACCCCCTGCCCCCTCTCGAGAGGGGAGCCAGTTACAACCAGTCAATAAACAGATAGCTCAAATCTTTCTAGTATTGACATATTTTCTCAATGTCACTCTGCGATCTCTATCATTCTTATCATTATTTTGTCACTGAAGAATCCGGTTGTCTGCTGGTAGGCTTCAGGGAGGATTCCGTTACTTTCATTGTGAAAGAGGTATGGAATAAGGAACCTGTCGGCTTGCCGGAAGTGGACAAGTTGTATACTGAAATGCAGCGTATCGGGGAAATGTGTAGCTGTAACCAGTTCCGCATCCTGGCTCATGGCGGTTATCTGCCAGAGGCACTTTCCTTTGAACTGCATGGACTGACTGTTTCGGATGAAAGCTATCTGAAAAGCTTGGAGACAGGAAAGCATATTGAACTCTTTTCGCATAATGAAGCGGCTTATCGGGCCATCGAGGAAGGATTCAAAACGAACAGGATCGGAGCAGTTGTACAGGCGACCGGAACAGGAAAGTCTTACCTGATTGCCCGCTATATCGTCAATCATTCGGAAGACGATATAGTGGTTATCGCTCCCAACGTTACGATCATTGCCGAGATCAAAAAAGCTATCGGCAGGACAATGCCGCATGTCGCCTACCGGACTTTCCAGGCATTAGTCCTGAATCGCGGAACAGTGGATGAACTCAAAGCGGATCATATCATTATCGACGAGTTCCATCATTTCGGAGCGGAGGTATGGGGAAAGGCCGTACAGGAAGTAATAGATAACAATCCGGAAGCCCGTGTACTGGGAATGTCGGCCACTCCGATACGTCCCGAAGAGATGCTCGATACGGTAGAGGTCTATTTCAAGGGAAACCTGTTCCATGAACTGTCTTTGTCTATGGCCTGGTATTATAAGATACTGCCTGTTCCTGTCCTGGTGCAGAGTGTATTCGATCTGAATAACCAACTGGATAAGGTACAGCGTATGCTGAACAGGAGTGACTGTACTTTAGAAAGGCGCAAGCATATTCAAGACAAGATAGACTTTGCCCGTCTCGACTTTCGCGGCTCGTTGAGTGCATCGGAACTGATCCGACGTTATTTGCCGAAAGAGGTAAAGAAAATGCTTGTCTTCTGTAAAGACAAGGAAGACCTTCAGCATATGATTCCCGAAGTATCAAACTGGCTCGGGCAGGCTGGCTTTGAAACGGAAACATTTGAGATCCATAACGGACTCAGTAATCGGGAAAATGAAAAGACATTGCGTCGTTTTCGTAAGGAAACAGGAAAACTGCATGTCCTTTTCTCTATAAATATGTTGATCGAAGGATTGCATGTGGAAGGAGTAGATGCTGCCATGTTCCTGCGTCGGACGGAATCTTATGTGGTAGCTTTGCAGCAGTTGGGCCGTTGCCTGAAAGCCGGTTCGGACCGTCATCCGGTAGTACTTGACTTTGTCAATAACCTTTCGGGGCGTTCTGTTTATGAGACTATGTCAAGGGAGTTGGTTTATCATCCGGCGATCCGTGCCCCAAAGAGTTTTAAAGGCTTTATGGAGTTTGAGGTGACAGGATTCCTGTCCGATATCCGTGCCCGTGTGGATGATATGCTGGCGGAGTTGGATGCGTGGCCGGTAATGTATGAACGTTTGATCGAATATAAGGAGCGTGAAAGACGCTGGCCGCAGGCAGCCGAAGGGAAGCTGGGAAACTGGTGCAACACCCAGCGGATTGCCCGGAAGAAAGGGACGTTGTCGGAAGATTATATCTTGCAGTTGGACCGGATCGGTTTTGAATGGGAGGTACAGGACAGCCGTTGGATGAACTGCTTTGAAGAACTGAAAGCATTTATGTCCGTAGAACACCGTTGTCCCAAACGCGGCGAAAACAAACTGAATACCTGGTGCAATACCCAACGCCAGGCACGAAAGAAAGGTATCCTTTCCAATGAAAGGATCCGGTTGCTCGATTCGATCGGATTCTGGTGGGAACAGGATCTGGATTCGCTCTGGACGGAGAACTGGCAGCAGGTACTTGCCTACTACAAAAAACACAACCGCTGGCCCAAAAGCAATGAAGGCAAAGCCGGCAGCTGGTGTAACACCCAGCGTAAGAACTGGAAACGAGGTTTACTTTCGGCTGAACGCATCGCCCGGATGGATGCCGAAGGTTTTATCTGGACCATCGATGATGTCTGGATGGAAAACTATGAAAAACTACAACAATTCTTCTCTGAAAACAACCGCTGGCCAACCGCCCGTGAGAACAAACTCGGCAGTTGGTGCTTCGTTCAGCGGAGAGCCTTGAAAAAAGGCGAGCTCCCTCCTACCCGTAAAGATCTTCTGGATAAGATCGCATTTCCCTGGAGTCTGAAATAATCTGTTTAACAATTACACATATTCGTCAAAAAGCTCCTTACCTTAATCCTCTTTGATATTCTTTCGGCGATACTCCCGTATGCTTTTTAAAGAATTTCCCGAAAGTTGACTGATCCGGAAAATTCATTTCCTGTGCCATCATGTTCCCTGATAACGCGAGAAAGATAATTGGGGGTCACGCAAAGCTGTTGTGCATAATATCCCACATCCCGGTTTCAATTGCCCGGCTCTTGGGAGTTGTATTCCTACAGTCAACCCCATTATTTCCGAACGGATTTCGGACGAGAAGATAACAAGGTACCCTTAAAGAGTTAAGTACAAAAACAAATGGTTTCGATCTTTCCCGCATCGGTTTGGGAACGATGAGACTGGCAGCAGACCAACAGGCTGGTGTCGATACTATCCATGCGGCACTGGATGCCGGAGTGAACTTCCTGAATACCGCCGACTTCTACGGTCATGGCATTAGCGAAACGATCATCAAAGAAGCGTTGAAATCACGTAGACGGGAAGATGTATTTATCTCAGTGAAATTCGGAGGACTGATCTCCCCCGACGGTAAATTTTACGGATGAATCTTGACAAAAATGATTTATTCATATAAGTTATGATCAAAAAAGGATCTAGGCCTCCCTTCGCATGACCACAATCTCATCGAAGCGTTTTTGCGATGGAGTGCCGGTGATCTTTTTTCTTTATCTTTGATAATTACTGTAAGGGAATTTTACCGACAACGACCATCTGTAATTTGGGTTATTATTCCCGTAATCTATCTACAAGGTTATATCCGTAATCAGATTATCTTTGTAAAAATAAAAAGATTAATATGGAACAACTGAATGTATTCGATTGCTCGAATGTACTTATAGCGAGTTATTTCACCGATGACCGGGGATGCGCCCACGAAAACCGGGAACATACACTCATTTATTTATGTTCCGGTGAACTGGAAATTGAAGAACGCGGACAAAAAACAGTTCTGCATCCGGGTGAATGCGCCTTTATGAGACGTGATAACCGGATGTGGTTACAAAAACATGCCAGTAAGGATAATCCTTATCGTTCTGTCGTATTGAAATTCACAAGGCCTTTTTTAAGAGAATTTTATCAGACACTCGACAAGAAAGATATTCCGATGGAGTCGAAACGCGAAAAAGTGAGCCTGCGCGTGTTGCCGAACAATCGTCCCGATATACGTAGTTTGTTCGAGTCGGTCATTCCTTATTTCGATTCAGGGGTAAAACCATCCGATGATGTACTGAAACTGAAGATGATCGAAGGGACTTACGTTCTGCTCAATACGGACAAAAACCTCTATGCTTCGCTGTTCGATTTCACCGATCCATGGAAAATAGACATTCTCGACTACTTGAACGAGAATTATATGTACGACCTTTCGATGGAAGAGATTGCCGGTTACACAGGGCGCAGCCTTGCGACTTTCAAACGCGATTTCGCCAAAATAAGTGATCTCACTCCGCAGAAATGGATCATCAAACGCCGCTTGGAGGCTGCACACAATTTAATAAGATCCGGCAAGAAAAAGGTTACGGAAGCCTGTTTCGATGTCGGTTTCAAAAACCTTTCACATTTCTCGAAAGTCTATAAAGAAGCATATGGTTATGCCCCTAGTATGATTTGAAGCGGATATATCCGAAACAAATTTCAAAATGAACTTCATAACAAAACAGTTTGAGCCTCGCAGCAAAGTCGCTACGGGGCTCTCTTTTTACCTTTGCATCAGAACTTTAATACAAAGAATCATGGAAACAATGAAAGAAAAAGTGGTAATGATTACCGGTGCTGCGGCAGGAATCGGCCTTGCTTGTGCCGAAGCATTTGCAAAAGCGGGTGCAACAACAATTCTGGTCGATATCAATAAGCCGGAATCACAAGCCCGAAAACTGATGGATGAAGGATTCAAAGCGGTCGCCTACGGTTGCGACGTGTCGGATACACAAGCTGTAAAAGAAATGGTCGATTGGATCGTCGCAACTTATGGGCATTTGGATGCTGCGTTGAACAATGCCGGTATCCAGACCCCGCAGCGACCGATGGCAGAGATTACCGACGAGGAGTTCGACCGTACAGTAGCTGTCGATCTGAAAGGCGTGTGGAACTGCATGCGTTACGAGATCATCCAGATGTTGAAACAAGGAGGCGGAGCTATCGTCAATACCTCGTCGCAGGGCGGTGTGACAGGTTTTCCGGGACAGGCTGCCTATATCGCTTGCAAGCATGCCGTTATCGGACTAACCCGAACGGCAGCCATCGACTATGCAGCCAAAGGTATCCGCATCAACGCCATTTGTCCGGGTGCTATCCGTACTCCGATGGCAGAAGAACTCATACGCCGTAATCCGGACCTGGAACAAGAACTGATACGCGATATTCCGGCCGGTCGTCTCGGCAAGCCCGAAGAGATAGCTAATGCCGTGTTGTGGCTTTGCAGTCCGCAGGCAAGTTTTGTAGACGGTCACGCTTTACTGGTGGACGGTGCATTTTCAATACATTAACTTATAAAACAAGAATCACAATGGGAAATAAGAATAAACAGGAAGATATCAGCCGCCGTGGTTTTCTGAAAGCGGCAGCAACTATAAGTGCGGCATTGACGATACAGCCAGCAATCAATAAGGTAAAGGCAACCAACGCTGCCCTTAACGGGAAAAGTACCTCTCCCGAAACCTCCCGAAAGATGCAGCATCGCACGCTCGGTAGCGGTCATGCCGCTATGGAAGTCTCCGCCCTCGGTTTCGGTGTAATGGGCATGACCTACAACCGGATACATCCCGACAAAAAGGGATGTATCCGGTTGTTGCATGAGGCTGTGGATCGCGGAGTTACACTCTTTGATACGGCCATCATCTACGGCCCGCTGACTAATGAACTGCTGGCAGGCGAAGCACTCTCCGGATTCAAGGACAGAGTCAATGTGACGACCAAATTCGGACACGAAGTAATCGATGGGAAAGGTACAGGCCGTCAGGACAGCCGCCCGGAAACAATTCGCCGCTACTGCGAAGAATCATTACGCCGCCTGCGCACCGATTCCATTCCACTTTTCTACCAGCACCGTTTTGACCGGAATGTGCCTATTGAAGATGTTGCAGGAACGATTTCCGATCTGATAAAAGAAGGTAAAATCCAGCGGTGGGGCCTATGCGAAGTAAGTGTGGAAACAATCCGCAAGGCACATGCCATCCAGCCGCTTACCGCCATCCAGAGCGAATACCACCTGATGCACCGTCTCGTCGAGGAAAACGGCGTGTTGGACGCATGTCGCGAACTGGGTATCGGCTTCGTGCCTTACAGTCCGTTGAACCGTGGTTTTCTGGGAGGTTGTATCAACGAATACACCACGTTCGACCCGAACAACGATAACCGTCAGACCTTGCCTCGCTTTCAGCCGGAAGCCATACGTGCCAATACACGCATAGTAAATGCACTGCAACAGTTCGGACGGACACGCGGTATGACCTCCTCGCAGGTCGCTCTCGGATGGTTGTTACAGAAGGCTCCGTGGATTGTGCCTATTCCGGGAACGACTAAACTCTCACATTTGGAAGAGAACTTGCAAACGATAGAATTCAGCGTTACACCCGAAGAATGGAAAGAGTTGGAGAACATGGTAGTAGCTATTCCCGTTATAGGAGACCGCTATAATGCCGAACAGCAGAGACAAGTGGGATTCTAAATTAAATTCACGATAAACCGCAAAAACCTTTTGAATACAGCATCTTTTCGCGAGTTCTTCATATATTTGCGGCATGACAAAGATTAATCGCTGTGAAGATTTGGAGAAGCTCGTTGCAAAGATGGGATTTTTACCCTTCTTTGCGAATGGCATTGAGGATTTTTCCATTGAAGAATTTACTCCGCAGGAATTATGGTTTTCCGATGAAGAAGAGGGACCGTGGGAATGGAAAGGCCCTGTTATCCGAAATTTCAATTGTGCTTATGGGAAACTCTTTCAGAAGAAAGCTGGGTTTGTCAGCATGGAATGGTTTCCGGAACTTGTAAACTACAGGCGTGCTATGTACAATCTGAAAGCGGAACCTTTACAAAGTATGGGTAACGTTATTTATAAGACAGTCACAGAGCATGAGTCTCTCCTATCCAAAGAGATAAAAGCGTTGTGCGGTTACAAGAAGCAGCCGGTCAAAAGAAGTGTCAACCCGTTCGACTCATGGGAAACAAGCGAAACACAGGCTTTACTTAAAAAGACAAAAACCAAAGGAGATGGATTTGAAACAGTCATAACCCGGCTGCAAATGGGAACATGGCTCGTTGTAGCTGATTTCGAATACCGATATGACAAGAAGGGAGAGCCTTACGGATGGGGTATCGCCAGATATACAACGCCGGAAGTACTGTTCGGCAAAGAAAGAGTACAGGCAGCCGGCAACCGGTCACCGGAAGAGTCAAAGCAACGCTTGATAGATTACCTCACACAATTATTGCCGCAAGCAACACCGGAGCAAATTCTGAACATACTAAAGTAAAAGTGCACTACGTAGCGCACAATTGTGCCACAAGCGCTGCACAACTGTGCCAAGCGTATAAATGCGATTAAGATGATTTCCACAGTAAATTACCATGGAAATCGTTCTGCCCTTACTCTATATTACAGATATGCACGAAAGAACTGTTCGAGTTTGTCGAACGGAATGATATTCATTCGGTCGTACAAATCCGTATGGTTTGCATCGGGGATAATCAATAGTTCCTTGTTATCACCTTTCAACTTCTTGAACGCATCCTCGCTAAAATAACGTGAATGTGCCTTCTCTCCGTGAATCATCAATACCGCACTACGGATTGCATCGCTGTATGATAGTATCGGCATATTGATAAATGAGAGTGATGAAGTCTTGTTCCAGCCACCATTCGAGTTAAGCGAACGCTTATGGTAACCACGCTGAGTTTTATAATAACTGTGATAATCCTTCAGAAATTGGGGAGCATCGGAAGGTAACGGGTCCACGACTCCTCCGGCAAGGGCATACGTACCGTTTCTGTAATCTTCCGTACGTTGTGCATTAAGCTGTTTGCGAAGTTCATAGCGTGCGTCGGCATCCATCGTATCGAAATAGCCGTTTGCATTTACACGGCTCATGTCGTACATCGTTGAAGTGACGGTCGCTTTGATACGTGTGTCGATAGCCGCAGCATTGAGCGCCATACCGCCCCATCCGCAGATACCGAGAATACCGATACGTTCCGCATCCACATCGTCGCGGGTGGAAAGATAGTCAACCGCCGCACTAAAATCCTCCGTATTGATATCCGGGGAAGCGACGTAACGGGGTTCACCACTACTCTCGCCGGTATAAGACGGATCGAAAGCAATGGTAAGGAATCCACGTTCCGCTAAAGTCTGCGCATATAGACCCGATGACTGTTCTTTTACCGCCCCGAACGGGCCGCTCACAGCGATAGCCGGTAACTTACCTCCGGCATTTTTCGGAATATACAGATCGGCAGCAAGAGTAATGCCGTACCGGTTGTGGAAAGTCACTTTCATGTGATTCACTTTATCACTCTGCGGGAACACCTTGTCCCACTCTTCTGTTAAATTTAAATTCTTTTCCATACTATCGTTATTTAAATGATTGTCTGCAGCAAATAGATTTTCCGTGATGCAAAGACATATTGCCATTGCCATACACCTGTTTTTCAGTGTTCTCTTCATTTTATTTATCATTTACGTTTACAAAGGCAAAGATAAAGGCTTATATCACACAGTCTTGTAGACAAATTACAGATATTATAACCTTAATTACTGAATGTAATGCACACTAAAATTACAGATCAGTAATAATGGTACTTTTATCAGTAATTTGTATCTTAACAGATAGTAAGATCGCACTTAAATTTGCAACAAAATAAATAGTAATACTAAAGTTGCAGCGATTATGGATTATAAAAAACTAACACGCAGGGAAGCACTTAAATATCTAGGTACAACGGTGGCAGGTATGACACTTGCCTCCACCGGTGCACTTTCGATGTTTACTTCCTGTACGGAAAAAGGAAAAAAACGCATCGTATTCTATTTCACTGCTACGGGTAACAGCCTCTATGCGGCTAAGAAGTTTTCGGAAACTCCGTTAAGTATCCCACAGATACTGAAAGGGAAAAACCGTGTATTCGAAGCAGACGAGATAGGGATTGTCTTTCCCGACTATCGTGCCTTTGCACCTCTAATAGTGCAAAAGTTTATTCAGGAAGTTACCCTGAAAGCCTCCTATCTGTTCTCGGTCATTACTTTCGGGAACTACGATTGCAATGTGATAGAAAGCTGGAACCAGTTTGCCATTGAGCACGGTGTACATTTTAATTATATCACCACAATCAAGATGGTGGATAATTATCTTCCCGTGTTCGACATGGACGAACAGTTGAAAATGGATAAACAAGAAGAGAGCCAGTTGGAACAGGCCGTAGCCGATGTACTGGAAGAAAAGAATCATATCCCTTCCTTAACCGAAGAAGAACGCCAACAATGTTTACGGGTCCTGCAACGTGTACCGGAATTATTTCCTATCAGCAGTGAATTACTCCTTGAAGTGAATAAAAGTAGCTGCAACGGTTGTGGCATCTGCACCAAAGTATGCCCCCGGAAGAATTTCAGCCTGACCGACAAAGGGGTGGAACATACCGGCGATTGCGAATTCTGCCTGGCTTGCATACAGAATTGTCCGCAAAAAGCAATCGTACTGAAGAGAGGGGAAAGAAATAAGGAGGCCAGATACCGCCATCCCCGTATTTCCTTGAATGAAATAGTCCTTGCAAACAAACAATAATATAACTGAAAGAAATATGCTTAGAAAAATCAGAATTACACTTGCCATCCTTTCAATCATCGGAGTCAGCCTGTTGTTTCTCGACTTTACAGGAGCGATCCATGCGTGGCTCGGATGGTTGGCTAAAATACAGTTTCTGCCGGCATTGCTGGCGCTGAATATCGGGGTAGTGATTACATTAGTGCTACTGACGCTGATATTCGGCAGGATTTATTGTTCCGTCATTTGCCCGTTAGGAATCATGCAGGATGGGATATCGTGGCTGGGAAGTAAAAGGAAGAAGAATCGTTTCCGCTATTCGCCGGCGATGTCGTGGTTGCGTTACGGAGTATTGGCGCTGTTTGTTGTGGCATTAGTGGCCGGTGCAGGTTCGCTGGTTGCTTTGCTGGCACCATATAGTTCTTACGGACGCATTGTTTCCAATTTGTTTGCACCGTTATATCAATGGGGAAACAACCTGCTGGCCTATTTCGCTGAACGTGCCGACAGCTATGCTTTCTATTCGGTAGATGTATGGATGAAAAGCTTCTCGACATTCGCTATTGCTGCTATTACTTTCATCGCACTGATCATTTTGTCCTGGAAGAATGGACGTACCTACTGCAATACAATCTGCCCTGTTGGAACCATATTGGGATTTTTCGCCCGCTATTCCTGGTTGAAGCCGGTTATCGATACTGACAAATGCGTAAACTGTAACCTCTGTGAGCGCAACTGCAAAGCAGCTTGCATTAACATCAAAGAACATCAGATCGATTACAGCCGCTGCGTATCCTGTATGAACTGCATTGAAAAATGTCCTAAAGATGCTATCCATTATACACATCACTCGAAAAAACAAGCCCTTCCTACTGATAGTCGCCGCCGCTTCCTGACTATCGGCGCCACGTTTGCAACAGCCTCTGCCCTGAAAGCACAGGAAAAGAAAGTGGACGGCGGACTGGCTGTTATAGAAGACAAGAAAATCCCGAACCGCTCCACTCCTATTACACCTCCGGGTTCCCATAGCATACGAAACTTTACACAACATTGCACGGCTTGCCAACTCTGTGTTTCAGTCTGTCCCAACCAGGTACTACGTCCTTCAACCAGCCTAATGACATTGATGCAGCCTGAGATGTCGTACGAACGTGGGTATTGCCGTTTGGAATGTACCCGTTGTGCAGATGTCTGTCCGGCAGGTGCCATCCTCCCTATTACAAAAGCGGATAAATCAGCCATCCAGATCGGCCGTGCTGTCTGGATAAAAGAGAACTGTGTGCCTCTGACCGACGGTGTAGATTGCGGTAATTGCGCCCGCCACTGTCCGGCAGGAGCGATATTGATGGTCCCTTCCGATCCGGACATGTCAGATTCACCTAAAATTCCGGTAATCAATACGGAACGTTGTATCGGCTGTGGAGCTTGCGAGAATCTTTGTCCATCGCGTCCGTTCAGTGCCATTTATGTAGAAGGCCACGAAATGCACCGGATGGTATAATTCTGAATATTCTTATACATTATATAATAGAGCAATATGGAAAATAAAAATAAGAAAGATATAACCCGCCGCAACTTCTTCAAAATAGTCGGTACAGCCGGAGCCATAACTGCCGGACTGACTGCCTGCGGTGGAAGGAATAACAATACGGCTGGTGGTGAGATCCCGACAGACAAGATGACTTATCGCACAAACCCTAAAACAGGAGATAAAGTCTCCCTGCTGGGTTTCGGCATGATGCGCCTCCCGTCAGTCGACGGACGAAGTGCCCGTGAAGGCAACGAAGAGATAGACCAGGAAATGGTAAACCAACTGGTGGATTACGCCATTGCCCATGGCGTGAATTATTTCGACACGTCGCCAGCTTATTGCCGTGGAATGTCGGAACACGCAACGGGAATAGCCTTGAGCCGTCATCCGCGCGATACCTATTTTATTGCAACCAAACTGTCTAACTTTTCCCCTGCTTCCTGGCCGCTGGAAGCCTCCAAAGCCATGTATCATAATTCGATGAAGGAACTTCAGACGGATTATCTTGATTATCTTTTGCTGCATGGTATCGGCATGGGCAACGGCATGGAAGAATTTGAAGAACGTTACATGAAGAACGGGTTACTCGATTATCTCATGGAAGAACGTAAATCAGGACGCATCCGTAACCTCGGTTTCTCTTATCACGGAGATATAAAAGTATTCGATTACCTCCTTTCGCGTCACGATGAATATAAATGGGACTTTGTGCAGATCCAGCTGAATTATCTGGATTGGAAATATGCCAAAGAGATCAATCCGCGAAATACGGATGCCGAGTATTTGTATAATGAACTGACTAAGCGCAACATCCCTGCTATCATCATGGAGCCGCTATTAGGTGGAAGGCTCTCCAATGCACCGGGTAATATCGTAGCCCGTCTGAAACAGCGCAAACCCGAGTTGAGTGTTGCCTCCTGGGCATTCCGCTTCGCCGGAAGTTTCCCGAATGTATTGACTGTGTTGAGCGGCATGACACGCATGGAGCATTTACAGGATAATCTCCGGACCTACGCTCCCTTAGACGCACTGACCGAAGATGATTTCAGCTTCCTGCAGCAGACAGCTACCATGATGATGCAGTTCAATACCATTCCCTGCAACGATTGCAAATATTGTATGCCCTGTCCTTATGGCATCGATATTCCTGCTATTCTTTTGCATTACAACAAATGCCTGAACGAAGGAAATGTCATAGATAATACGCAGGACGAGAAGTATCGCGAAGCCCGTCGTGCCTATCTGATAGGTTACGACCGCAGTGTGCCTAAACTCCGCCAGGCCGACCATTGTATCGGTTGCAACCAATGCAGTATGCACTGCCCGCAACGAATTGACATTCCGAAGCAGATGCAACGGATAAATAGTTATGTGGAAGAGTTGAAAACCGAAACAATGACGAGGAAATAATGACACAGTACGATACGATTTTCGTAGGTTCACACTGTTGGTAGCATCAGCCTGCCAAAACAGTCTGTACATTGGACGGTATTGATATACCAGATAGTGCTAACGGGACGGAAACTATGCTTTGCAAAATCCGTCCTATAATTTTTTTGCCCTCTGAATTACAATGTACACAGAAGCAGTATATGTTTGTTTTATTTCATTAGACTTTCTTTTCTTAAAATATCTGTATACTATAAATATAGAAGATTTATATAGAAATTCAGACAAACATTTTCTTACATTTATCTGTTAAATTTGCGCCATTTAACAAATTAAGACATATATGATACAAGCAAGAACAAGATGGATACAGCTGATGATGATTATTGGTTGTACTACTACGATGTGGATGACATCCTGTAAAAAAGAGACGTCGAATGCACAGATGAAAGCGTCTTATGCAACAATGAAAGTTTCAACAGCCAATAGGGAGTTGACCGTTCCCTATTCAGCGTCTATTCGCGGTCGCCAAGATATAGATATTTATCCACAAGTATCAGGAACCATAGAACGACTCTGTGTGACAGAAGGGCAGGTTGTACGAAAAGGACAGTTACTCTTTGTAATAGACCAAGTTCCTTATAAGGCAGCCTTGAAAACAGCCCAGGCAAACGTAGAGGTTGCAAAAGCAGCTTTAGGTACTGCCGAACTGAATTACAACAGTACAAAAGAACTCTTTGCCAAAAAAGTTGTTTCTGAATTTAATCTGAAAACAAGCCAGAATAATTATCTGACAGCAAAAGCCCAACTGGCACAGGCTGAAGCGCAAGAGTTAAATGCCAGCAACAACCTTTCCTACACGGAGGTGAAAAGTCCGAGCGACGGAGTAGTCGGTATGTTACCATACCGTGTCGGAGCATTGGTTAGCGCCAACATTCCTCAACCGCTGACAACTGTTTCCGACAATTCAAACATGTATGTTTACTTTTCCATGACAGAAAATCAACTTCTGGCAATGAGTCGTCAATATAAAAGTATGGATGAAGCTTTGGCCAATATGCCAGAAGTCAGTTTAAAACTAAACGACCAGTCTATTTATGAGCCGAAAGGTAAAATAGAATCCATCAGTGGAGTGATTGACCGACAGACCGGTACGGTGGGTGTACGAGCAGTATTTCCAAACGAATCCCGCCTGCTTCATAGCGGAGCTTCCGGTAATGTACTCATTCCACAAACTTACAAAGACTGTATCGTTATTCCACAAGGAGCAACGGTTCGCCTGCAAGATAAAACCGTTGTCTACAAAGTAGTGGACGGCAAAGCAGTTTCCACATTAATTACCGTTGCCGAAATCAATGACGGTCGTGAATATATTGTACTTGACGGACTAAAAGTCGGTGAAGAAATTATATCCGAAGGAGCCGGATTGGTACGTGAAGGAACACAAGTTAAATAAAGAATCAAAGTATGAAAGGAAATATATTTATTAAACGGCCTGTTATGGCTATTTCCATCTCCATTCTTATTTTGGCGATCGGATTAATTTCGCTTTTTACTTTACCGGTCGAGCAATATCCCGATATTGCACCCCCTACGGTCCATGTATCGGCAAGCTATACCGGAGCTGATGCAGATGCAGTGATGAACAGTGTCATCATGCCACTGGAAGAAAGTATCAACGGTGTGGAAAATATGATGTACATGACTTCCACGGCTACCAATGCAGGTTCAGCAACTATCGAAGTATACTTCAAACAAGGGACAAATCCTGATATGGCTGCTGTTAATGTTCAAAATCGTGTAACAAAAGCACAAGGTTTATTACCGGCAGAAGTAACCCGTATCGGTGTCAGCACACAGAAACGGCAAACCAGCTTCCTACAAATCGACGCACTCGTTAGTTCTGACGGACGCTATGACAAAACATTTCTCGGAAATTACCTGGACATCAACGTCATACCGCGTATCAAGCGTATCGAAGGTGTAGGTGACGTAATGGAGCTGGGCGATACATATAGTATGCGTATCTGGCTGAACCCCGAACGTATGGCTCAATATGGATTAATCCCGTCAGACGTGACTTCCGTATTGGGAGAACAAAATATCGAAGCACCTACCGGTTCATTAGGGGAAAATTCAAAAAATGTATTCCAATATACAATGAAATACCGCGGACGCCTGAAGAGTGTGGAAGAATTTCAGAATATCGTTGTCCGCGCTCAGGAAGATGGTTCCGTATTACGTCTGAAAGATGTGGCCAAGGTTGAATTAGGAACGTTAAGTTATGGTTTCGACAGCCAAATGGACGGTAAGCCGGCTGTAACATTCCTAATCTATCAGGTGGCAGGATCCAACGCTACGGAGGTAAATGAACGTATCGCCGCAGAACTAAAAGAAATGGAAAAAGAATTGCCTGCCGGCATGGAATTTATTACAATGATGAGTTCCAACGACTTCCTTTTTGCCTCTATTTATAATGTAGTAGAAACATTGATCGTTGCAATCATACTTGTAATCCTTGTGGTATATTTCTTCCTTCAGGACTTCAAGAGTACACTTATACCTTCTATCTCGATTATAGTTTCGCTTATCGGAACATTCGCCTGTCTGACAGCTGCCGGATTTACCATCAATATCTTAACCTTGTTCGCCTTAGTACTTGCTATCGGTACGGTGGTGGACGATGCTATCGTGGTAGTTGAAGCCGTACAAGCGAAATTCGATGCCGGTTACACCTCCTCTTACCAGGCGACAAAAGATGCGATGGGTGATGTAACAATGGCCGTTATCTCCTGTACCTGCGTGTTCATGGCAGTGTTTATCCCGGTAACATTCATGGGTGGAACTTCCGGTATTTTCTATACACAGTTCGGTATAACAATGGCTACGTCCGTAGGTCTTTCCATGATTTGTGCTTTGACGCTCTGTCCGGCACTTTGTGCCATGATGATGCGTCCCAGTGACGGAAACAAGAGCGCTAAAAGTATTAACGGACGAGTACGAGCTGCTTATAATGCTTCATTCAACGCTGTATTGGGCAAATACAAAAAAGGTGTTATGTTTTTTATCCATCACCGCTGGATGGTATGGGCTGGTATGATCGCCTCTATCATTTTATTGGGATGGCTAATCAGCAGTACAAAGACGGGGCTTGTTCCACAGGAAGACCAGGGAACCATCATGGCCAACGTCGCCATTGCTCCAGGTAGTACACTGGAAGAGACTGGTAAAGTGTTAGACAAAGTTGAAGATATCTTGAAAAACACACCAGAGATTGAACACTACTCCCGCGTAGCTGGTTACGGTTTCCTGGCAGGTCAAGGAACATCTTACGGTATGGCGATCATCCGTCTGAAAAATTGGAGTGAACGTAAAGGCAGCGAGCATGTTTCCGATGCCGTAGTGGCTCGCCTGAATGCACAATTTGCTCAAATCAAAGAAGCGCAGATATTCTGTTTTCAGCCGGGTATGATTCCAGGCTATGGTATGGGTAACTCTATCGAGCTGAATTTACAAGACCGTACAGGTGGAGAAATGAGTACGTTCTACAGCAATGCCATGCAGTATATCGGAGCCTTAAACCAACGTCCCGAAATAGCAATGGCTTATACGTCTTATGCCATGAACTTCCCGCAGATTGCAGTGGATGTAGATGCCGCCAAATGTAAACGTGCAGGAATTTCTCCTTCAACAGTACTCGATGTACTGGGTAGTTATTGCGGTGGTGCATACATTTCCAACTATAACCAGTTCGGAAAAGTATACCGTGTAATGTCACAGGCTGCACCGGAATACCGCCTTGACGAACAAGCGCTGAATAATATGTTCGTAAGAAACGGTACGGAAATGGCTCCTATCAGCCAGTTCGTAACTTTAAAACGCACACTCGGCCCTGAAGTTGCCAACCGTTTTAACCTCTTTAGTTGTATTACAGTCAATGTGAACCCGGCACCGGGATATTCCACTGGTGAAGTACAGCAAGCTATCGAAGAGATTGCCTCACAAATGTTACCTACAGGTTACGGTTACGAATACGGTGGTATGGCACGTGAAGAGGCTAGTAGCGGAGGTTCGCAAACGCTATTTATCTATGCTGTCTGCATCCTGCTCATCTACTTGATCTTGGCTTGTCTTTACGAAAGTTTCCTTGTTCCCTGGGCTGTTATTCTTTCCGTTCCGTTCGGTTTGATGGGTTCATTCCTGTTTGCCAAACTATTCGGATTGGAAAACAACATCTACCTGCAAACAGGTGTAATCATGTTGATTGGTCTTTTAGCCAAGACAGCGATTTTGATTACAGAGTTTGCTATCGAACGCCGCCGTCAAGGAATGGGTATCATCGAATCCGCATATTCGGCAGCCCAAGCTCGTCTGCGCCCGATTCTGATGACCGTACTTACAATGATTTTTGGTATGCTTCCGTTGATGTTCTCTAGCGGGGCTGGCGCCAATGGTAACAGCTCGTTGGGTACAGGAGTTGTCGGTGGTATGGCTATTGGAACATTGGCATTACTGTTCGTTGTGCCGGTATTCTACATCATTTTCGAATATCTGCAAGAAAAAATCCGTCCGCCAATGGAAGTGGAAACCGATATCCAAGTTGCGTTGGAAAAGCAAAAAAGCCAAACCGAACGTGACGGTTTAAACAATGAAAATAATTAAGATATGAAGAAAATAATTGTATTAACAACCGCAACTGCCTTACTTAGCAGTTGCGGCATATACACCAAATATCAACCGGCTACAACAACTCCGGATAATTTATATGGAGAGGAAGTTATCATCAATGATACGACAAACTTCGGTAACGTAAATTGGCGGGAACTTTTTACAGACCCACAATTACAAACACTTATCGAACAAGGGTTGCAAAACAATACCGACCTCTTATCCGCTCAATTACGGATTGAAGAAGCGGAAGCGGCATTAATGTCGGCTAAACTCGCATTTCTGCCTTCATTTGCCCTTGCTCCCCAAGGAACGATAAGCAGTTTCGATGGTGGCAAAGCGACTAAAACATACACATTGCCTGTCACAGCCAGCTGGGAACTGGATATTTTCGGACGTCTGCGTAATGCCAAACAACAAGCAAAAGCGTTATACGCCCAAAGTAAAGATTACCAGCAAGCCATACGTAGCCAACTGATTACCGGAATAGCAAACATATATTATACGCTATTGATGCTGGACGAACAATTAACGATCTCACAACAAACAGAAGAATCCTGGAAAGAGACAGTTGCTTCTACCCGTGCATTGATGGATGCTGGTTTGGCCAACGAAGCTGCCACATCTCAAATGGAAGCCGCCTACTACAATGTACAAACTTCCATACTCGATCTAAAAGAACAGATCAACCAGGTAGAAAATAGCCTTGCGTTATTGCTTGCTGAAACTCCACGCCGCTATGAACGTGGTAAATTGGCAGACCAACAATTTCCGGAAGACGTAGCAGTCGGAGTTCCTATACAGATGCTATCAAACCGGCCCGATGTCCGTTCCGCCGAGCGTTCACTGGAACAGGCATTTTACGTAACCAATCAGGCACGTTCCGCTTTCTATCCCTCAATAACATTGAGCGGTAGCGCGGGATGGACTAACAATGCCGGTTCGATGATTGTAAACCCGGGTAAGTTCCTTGCTTCGGCAGTAGGTTCACTCACACAACCATTGTTCAACAAAGGACAGATCATGGCTCAATATCGCATAGCCAAAGCACAGCAGGAGGAAGCAAGTCTGGCATTCCAACAAGCTCTTCTGAATGCAGGAAGTGAAGTCAACGATGCTTTGGTTGCCTGTCAGAGCAGTAAGGCAAAAACAGCTTTGTTTGAAAAACAAATTCTTTCTTTACAGAAAGCATTGGAAAGCACATCTTTATTGATGGAATACGGCACAACCACCTATCTGGAAGTACTGACAGCCCGTCAATCACTGTTAAGTGCACAATTATCACAAACCGCCAACCGATTTACCGAGATACAAAGCGTGATAAACCTCTATCGAGCTTTAGGTGGTGGCAGAGAATAAGACAACATTTGATAATTCATAAAACTTTAACCAAACCTTACTTTACAATCGGACCTGCTTCTAATAGAAAATTTTAGTTTCTAAAAAAGCAGGTCCTTTTTATATCCAGTAAAAATGATTTCGTTTCACTACAAACAACAAAAAAGCCCCGATTCTGTATGAACCAGAGCTTTTTTGTTGTTTGCTTTCTTTTGAAAGCGGTCCGGACGGGACTCGAACCCGCGACCCCATGCGTGACAGGCATGTATTCTAACCAACTGAACTACCGAACCAATGTTTTTGTATCGCATCTCTCTCGATTGCGGTGCAAAGGTAGATAATATTTTTAATTATACAACAGTTTCACACAAATATTTCACATTGGATTGATTATTTTTTTACTTTTGTCCTCCATATAAATATAACAGACATGAAGAATACTCCAGTAGATTATCAGACTGCCAGACGAATAATAGATGGCTACGGATTACCGGATTTCGGGAAAGCAACGATTCGTGAAGTTGTTGCCATATCCACACAATTGGAACAGGAAACAAATACCGAGTTCATACACATGGAAATGGGTGTTCCCGGATTAAAAGCGGCGCAGGTGGGTGTAGACGCAGAAGTAAAAGCATTACAAAACGGCATCGCTTCCATTTACCCGAACATCAACGGTACGCCGGAAGTAAAAGCAGAAGCCTCCAGATTCATCAAGGCATTCATTAATATAGATATCGCTCCGGAATGTTGTGTTCCGGTAACCGGCTCCATGCAGGGTACATTTGCCTCTTTCCTCACCAGCGGACAATGCACGGAAGAAAAAGACACCATCCTGTTCATCGACCCGGGATTCCCTGTCCAGAAACAACAAATCGTTGTGATGGGCTATAAATACGAATCATTCGACGTATACGAATACCGTGGAGAAAAACTGCGTGCCATCCTGGAAGAACATCTTTCCAAAGGCAATATCGCAGCTATGATCTACTCCAATCCCAACAATCCGGCCTGGTTCTGCCTGACAGACGACGAATTGAAGATCATCGGTGAAATGGCAAACAAATACGATACGATCGTGATCGAAGACCTCGCCTATTTCGCAATGGACTTCCGCAAAGAGCTTGGCAAACCGTTTGAAGCACCTTACCAGGCAAGCGTTGCCCATTATACAGATAATTACATTTTACAAATATCCGGCTCCAAAGCATTCAGCTATGCCGGACAGCGTATCGGTGTGACGGCTATCTCCAATAAACTTTACCATCGTGCCTATCCGGGACTGACCAAGCGTTATGGCGGTGGTACTTTCGGTACAGTATATATTCACCGCGTTTTATACGCCTTGTCATCAGGAACCAGTCACTCGGCACAGATTGCACTGGCTGCCATGTTCAAAGCTGCATCAGACGGACAGTTCGATTTTATCACTGAAGTGAAAGAATATGGACGCCGTGCAGAAAAACTAAAAAAGATCTTTACAAATTATGGCTTTACGATCGTTTACGACCATGACCTCGACGAGCCTATTGCCGACGGCTTCTACTTCACGATCGCCTATCCCGGAATGACCGGCGGACAGTTGATGGAAGAACTAATCTATTACGGTGTAAGTGCTATCTCATTAAGCACGACAGGAAGTAATCAAGAAGGACTTCGCGCCTGCACTTCGTTTATCAAACCGCATCAATATGATCTCCTTGAAGAGCGTTTAAAGCTATTCAAAGAAAATCATACCCTATAATTAACACAAACCCGGCATTTATTTTACACTTATTAACCCAAATGCCGGGTTTTTCGTTTGCTTCTTAACACCAAAAGCCATATATTGTCCCTGTCTAACAACAGTAAGCAATCTTCACTATGGCTACATATAATAACATATTCAAAATTACGCATAATAATCTCCTTCCTGCACAAGGAAGTATACTCATATCAGAACCTTTCCTGCAAGATGCTTACTTCCAGCGCTCTGTTGTTCTACTGGTAGAACACAATACGCAGGGATCGATGGGGTTTGTATTAAATAAAAAAACGGATCTGATTGTAAATACTTTTTTTCCGGAACTGGAAGAGTATCCGGAAATACCAATCTATCTGGGTGGTCCGGTAAGTGCCAACCGGTTGTTCTTTATCCATTCATTGGGAGATCTAATCGTACCCGACTCTGTAAAGATCAAAGACCGCCTGTATTTCGACGGTGATTTCGAAGCATTGAAACGTTATATACAGAATGGCCATTCAATTGAAGGGAAAGTAAAATTTTTCCTCGGTTATTCAGGATGGACGGAAGGACAGTTGGGAAACGAGATCAGTAGAAACTCATGGGTAGTCAGCCACGCAGCTAAAGAAAATGTATTACTTGCCGATGGAGAAAGTTTCTGGAAAAACTCACTCGAACAGTTGGGCAGTAACTACGAAGCATGGACTAAATATCCGAAAGATCCTTATCTGAATTAAATTATCACACAATTTGTTTATTTACTTTTTGCATCATCAGTACATCAGAATATCCGTTTTCTGTGATGATCCAATCTGTCATGATACCTGTAACGGTAAATCCGCAGCGGGTAAAAAGAGCCTTGCTGGCCTCGTTATCGACGGGTATATGCACATATAACTGATGCAGTTTCAGATAAGAGAACGCATAATCCATCAGTACATTCATTGCTTCGGTAGCCAACCCGTTTCCTTGATAAACAGGTTCCAGTAAAATACCGATACCGGCACGCCGATGATGCGGTTCGAAATCGTACAGGTCGACAGTACCGACAGCTGCCCCGGTTGAACGAAGCTCGATCATCAGACGCAACTGCTTCAGGTCGAAGATATCACGATGCGACTCACGAATATACTCTTTCAGTATATAACGCGAATAGGGAGACATTGTATTTCCAAGGCTCCAAAGCTCCGGATTATTCTCCCAGCGATACAAAAGTCCCAGATCTTCCGGCTCCAGGGCACGGAGACGGATCGTTTCATTTTCCAGTTGTGCCATATTATTTTCCCGGTGATATTAGTTGTCCGCTTTTTTTACAATAAATATGATAAGTAACTTTCTTGTCGACCAGCGTATCCATAAACAGAAGCATCTGTTCAAAACGGGCATCCGGATAACAAAAAGCATAATCCGTAAACTCCTTCATCTGATTACGGCGGCAGATAGCATCCATTACACGTTCCCCATCCAGATCCCAAAGATTTACATGTTCCAGTTCCGGCATCTGTTTTACACAGGCAGCCTTAATCGCTTCAAAATTTTCCTCAAGGCAAAGAATCAGTAAGCGTTTATGCTTGCTTTTCGACTTTGGCTTTACTCCCAACAAACGCGATAAAGCAGCCAATGAAGCACGCAATCCAATAGCCAGCTTGATAAAAAATCCCATCAGCCAGCCGGAATGAGGATAATATTTCTTGAAGAAGATCAACATGGCACCGTAAAATGCCTTTACATATTTCATATCGCCATGCTTGGTACTTTCTCCTTTATAATGAAGAATACGCTCGGGGATATAATAGTTTTTATAGCCACCCAACACCATCCGGTACGACAAGTCGATGTCCTCGCCATACATAAAGAAATCTTCATCCAGAAGTCCGGTCTTATCCAGCGCTTCATGGCGTAGTAACATAAATGCACCGGCCAGCACATCCACTTTATGTTGTTTCTCCTTATCCAGATACGCCAAGCTATATCTTGAAAACACACGGGATTTCGGAAACAACTTCGACAAACCGAATATCTTACAGAACGAAACCCAGGGAGAAGGAAAGCTCCGTTTACTTTCAGGCAGGAATACCCCATGCCCATCCAGCATCTTTACGCCTATTCCGCCTGCATTCGGATGTTCATCCATAAAAAAACACAAGGTTCGAAGGCTCTCCTCACCTATCACTGTATCCGGATTAAGCAATAACACATACTCTCCGTTAGATTGACGAATCGCCTGATTATTGGCCTTGGCAAATCCCGGATTATCCTTATTCTCTATAAATGTCACTTCCGGAAACCGGGGACGAAGATAATCGACAGAACCGTCCGTCGAATTATTGTCCACAACAAAAACCTCAGCATCGAGTCCGGCAACAGCAGCCTGAACCGAATAAAGACATTGTTCCAGGAAATACTTTACATTATAGTTTACGATGATAACGGAAATCTTGGTTTCGTACATAAGAATCAGATTATATTTTTATCGAGTCATTAAAACTGGTGCGGTTCACAATAGAACGTCCCAATGTTATTTCGTCCGCATACTCAATCTCATCACCAATGGAAACACCACGGGCAATGACGGTTATCTTCACATTATAAGAGGATAGCTTGCGATAGATAAAGAAATTGGTCGTGTCCCCTTCCATCGTAGTACTAAGTGCAAGGACAATTTCCTTTACTTCTTCGTTAGCGACCCGTTGCACCAGACTGTCTATCTGCAAATCGCCCGGGCCAATACCGTCCATCGGCGAAATAATACCGCCCAGCACATGATAAACACCACGGAACTGACCGGTATTTTCGATCGCCATAACCTCTTTGATATTTTCAACCACACAAACAGTCGAATGATCGCGCTGCGGATCGGCACAGATGGAACATATCTCGTCATCACAGATATTATGACATACCTGACAATACTTCACTTCTTTCCGCAATGCCAGTAAAGCGGATGCAAAGTTTTCAGTATAACCTTCGTCCCGACGAAGCATATATAAAGCCAGTCGCAAAGCCGTCTTCCTCCCCACCCCGGGAAGCGAAGCCAACTCATTCACTGCATTTTCCAATAAAACTGATGGATATTTTTGAGTCATTGATTACCTTTCTTTGCCACAAAGATAAATAATTTCAACCATATGAAATCCAATCGACCTTTTTTTACTGGAAATCCCCTTTCGGGACGTTATAACTTTGACTGATATTATTTACCACAGACAGCCTGGCCATTAAATAACAGACTGTCGATTCCGCCCCTTGATTCAAGTTTATATTATTTTCTTCCAATCCGTCATAACAGCCCCCTGTTGCCGGGTTATAAAGTATCTGATGTAAATGATTATGACCTAAAAACCAGTCAAAGGCTTTTTTCTGTTTTAACAAATAATCATTTTCCTTGAATACCTTATAAAAGGTAGCCAATGTCATGACCGTGCTAGCCACATCAATCGGTTGTTCACCGTAATTCAATCCTTTCTTTTCTTTATGCAGCCATCCCTGGTTGGATATTACTTTAATCCGATCTTCAACGAAAATCTTACTCAATAAGAAGTCAAAAGATTCTTTTGCTATCATTTTATATTCATCATTTCCGGTTGCCTGATAAGCAAAAAGCAATCCTTCCGACAACACACAATTGTCATAAGTCAGATAAGATTCAAACCATAACCAACTCCCGTCAGTACTTTGTTTATAATATCCAACCAGTTTATCAGCCAGGACATTGATTAATGAAATGAGTTCCGGACGTGGGTATCGCCGGTTATAAAAGCACACCCCCTTCAATGCAAAAGCGATACTGCGCGGAGACTGAAACAAGGATAATTTATGAAGCGTTTTCCTGAATATCTGAATCGCCTCGGCAGTCCACTCATCCGGATATTTATCCCCATGCGAGATAAAATAGCCTAAAGCACAAACAGCTCTTCCATTACTGTCTTCCAAACCAACCTCCTGATTTTGGCCGGTAAAAGCCAGTTCTTTATCCACATAATTCAGGAACGAGCCATCCGGCTGCAAACAAAATTTTATGAAATTCAAATAGCTCCTGATATACTTTTCACAAGAAACATCCCTCATTTCCACATATACCTGACAAAGTGCCATTAGAGCCCGGGCATTATCATCCAGTGTATATCCTGTTTTTATATCCGGGCGATTACCCCAATGTCATCAATTTAAGAAAAAATACCCTTAAAACGAAAAAAGCCATTGGAAATATCAAAGAAAGAATTACTTTAAAGTTACCACACAACAAGTAATCCATGATACAACCAATGGCAGATTCAAATATAAAAATAATAAGTGAGTTAAAGAATTTTTTGGAAGAAACATCACAAATGCAGTCAAAAAGAAATATATATAGTTTGAATCCAAAGGATTTCACT
>NZ_JAMOKT010000067.1:0-37090 GCF_023656795.1 Parabacteroides caeci | reverse complement strand
GCATTTACAAGAGCTGTTTAATAAGACTAATTTCAATGATGTCAAAGAACAATTTAATCCCCTTATTCCGGGATTATTTGATTAATTAATAACTCGTCCCGATTTTAACGGGACACTAGTGAACATATATATTATTTAAAAGGGAGAATTGGAAATGAATACAGATGTATTAAATACAAATCTGATCGAGGTAATGAAAGAGAAAATACCAGATGGGGTTAATTTAGCGAATACCCTGATGGATATTCTCTACATAGGAAAAGAGGCCGTATACAGAAGATTACGCGGCGAGGTTCCCTTCACCCTCAATGAGGCTTCCATCATTTCAAAGAAACTGGGAGTTTCACTTGACCAGATCGTGGGTATAAGCTATACTAATAACGCTATGTTCGACCTGAATCTTTTACATTATTCAGATCCTATCAAAACGTATTACAAAATCCTTGACCACTATCTTGAATTGTTTGAGTCTCTACGCGACGATCCGACTTCGGAGTTAAGCACAGCCTCAAATATGATACCACAGACTTATTATCTGAAATACGATAGCTTGTCTAAATTTCGGTTATTTAAATGGATGTACCAGAATGAAAAAGTTAATTGTGTAAAATATTTTTCAGAATTAAATTTATCCGAAGAACTCAAACATGCCCAAAAGGCATTCGTAGAAGCCAGTACATATATACAGACAACAAACTATATATGGGACAGCATGATGTTTAACTACCTGGTGAACGATATTAAATATTTCGCCAGCATTCATTTAATCACGGAAGAGGAAGTAACCAAACTACAGGAAGAACTCCTCCGGCTATTGGACGACCTGGAGACAATCGCTTCCAGAGGTAAATTTGACTCAGGCAAGGATATACATATATATATATATCCAACATAAACTTCGAAGCCACATACAGTTTTGTGGAAACATCCAGTTTGCAATTAAGCCTGATCCGGATCTTTTCGATCAACTCGATCACATCGAGAGACAAAGAGATGTGTAAGAACCTGAAAGAATGGATTCAATCCTTGCGTAAGTTTTCTACCATGATCTCCGAAAGCGGAGAAATGCAGCGTATACAGTTTTTCAAAAAACAACGGGAACTTGTAGAGAAGATGTAATAGGAAGTATGAGTTTTTATGTTACTATATGAAGAAAGGACGGAAATCTGTAAAAAGATGACCGTCCTTTCTTTTCATGTATATCAGATAATCTTATTTATCCAGTTTTGCACAGATCAGTTCTGCCGCTTTCTTACCGCTCATCAGCATACCGCCGAAAATCGGTCCCATACGGAAGCTACCACTTACACCGTTGGCTGCCATACCTGAAACAAACAGTCCCGGATAGATTTCTTTTGTATTTTCTACCGTTGTCTGTTCACCCAACTCAACGTTTAATGAACGTTCGCCGATTACACCGCCGGTCGGAGTATTCAGTCTGATATCGTTTTTGCGGGCAACAGTACGTGCCACTTCGCAGTCGTGTCCTGTTCCTTCCAATACGGCTTTTGCCATAATAGTCAGCGGGTCTACATGCATACCTTCACGGATTACCGGAGCCCAGTTAACTACCACACCGGCTACTGCATCGTTGTGGAATACCACATCTTCCACAGAATAGCAGTTAAAAATAGTAGCGCCGGCTTTTGTTGCCTGATAGATCAATGCAGAAGTAGTATGAACCGAATCCATAATATAAGTACCATTGCCGGCATCATGATAAGAAACGCCCAGCTCCTTCACAATCGGCATGGCTTCTTCCTGTACGACAATATCATTAAACATCATGGCACCGCCCCACATGCCTCCTCCCGGAGCCAGTTTACGGTCGAAAAGAGCGACTTTCTTTCCGGCTTTAGCCAGATAATAAGCTGCAACGATACCGGAAGGGCCACCACCAACAATAGCCACATCAATTGATAAGTTGCTCTTCAGTTTTGCAAAATAAGAGTCAATAATTCCTGTTGAAACGATCTGTTCCATTACAATAATAATTAGAGTTTAAACATCGGAGAGCACATAGAGGTTAAAGCTCTCCTTTATTTAGCAATTCTACCGATTCTCCCTTCACGGCATTACCCGGGCAGGTTCTATGGGTATAATCTCAGCCTGTGTATTAAGGCACCCCTATGATAAGTCGACGACAAAGATAGTAAATTATCCGAAATGTGGCGGACGCTTATTCATTTTCCGTTCAACAAATGCTTTCATGAACTCGACAGTCTCGTCTACACCCAATACGGATACGTCGATAGAGAAATTATAGGAAGAGGCTACACCCCATTCTTTATTCGTATAATAGTTATAGTAGGCTGCACGCGATTTATCGGTCTTCGCCATCAGTTCCTTTGCTTGTTCGACAGTGATATTCTGGCTTTCGAGGATGCGCTGGATACGGTTTTCCATATTATTATGGATAAAAAAACTAAGACAATCCGGATCATCGCGCAAGATATAATCGGCACAACGGCCCACCAGCACGCACGACTGCTCCGATGCCAACTTACGGATTGCGTCACTCTGGAATTTAAACAGTCCATCGTTGGAAAGAATGTCATTATAAGGAGTGAACATCCCCATATAGGAATATCCCATAGTAAAAGCATACGCCAGTCCGCTCGAAGCACGTTCGTCCGCCTTTTCGAAGAACTCTTCGCTCAATCCGCTTTCCTTGGCGGCCACCGCCATCAACTCCTTATCATAATAACCGATGCCCAATGCCTGAGCCAGTTTTTTCCCTATTTCACGACCACCACTGCCAAACTGCCGACCGATGGTCAATATGATTTTGTTATCCATATACTAACCGATTTTATTATCTTGCGATAAATATACAATATTTTTTTTAGTTAGGTGATTCATGTTTAAACTTCTTGAACTGATTAATCAGAACAATTGCCGTAACGACTGTCGCAATCGTATCGGCAACCGGCATACTGATCCAGACTCCCAGCGTACCGAAGAAGCGGGGAAGGACAATCAAACAAGGAATCAGAAACAGCATTTGCCGGGTAAGCGACAGGAATATAGCCTTCTTCGACATACCAATCGAAAGGAAGAAGTTCGTTGCCACCATCTGAAAACCGACTATCGGGAAAACGGCAAATACGATATGAAGACCGAACACGGCCGCTTTCACCAGTTCGTCATCGGTTGTAAACATATTCACGATCAGGGTCGGGAATAACTGGCAGAGCAGGAAACCCGCCGTTGCCACTCCGATTGCCCACTTCATCGTCAGCTTGGTTACTTCCGTTACACGAGGATATAAACGGGCACCGAAATTATATCCGGCAATAGGTTGCATCCCCTGGTTGAAGCCCATAATAATCATTACAAACAGGAAGATAATGCGGTTTACGATACCATAAGCACCAATCGCCATGTCTCCCCCATGTTCTTTCAAACCGCGGTTGATCAGGATAACAATCAGACAGGAACAAAGATTCATCAAAAAAGGCGACATCCCGATATACAGAATACCCTTCACCACCTCTTTCCTCAGTTTATAAATCCCTTTCTTAAAATGGAGCAACTGTTTCGGACTTGAAAAATGAATCATCTGTCCCGTCAAGGAGATTACCTGCGAAATGACTGTCGCCCATGCAGAACCCTTGATTCCCCACTCAAAGCCAAAGATAAAAATCGGATTCAAGATACAGTTTATCACCACAGAAGCCAGGGTAGCATACATAGCCTGTTTGGGAAATCCGGACGAGCGCAACACCGCATTCAATCCCAGATACATATGGGTTATCACATTCCCATATAAAATAATCTGCATGTAATCGCGGGCATACCCTATCGTATTTTCACTGGCTCCGAAGAAATAAAGAATAGGGTCGAGCAAGAGCAAAAAGACAAAGGTAAAAGCCACCCCGAGCAGTACATTCAGGACAAGCACATTCCCCAACACCTGGTTGGCTCCTTCATAATCCTTCTGTCCCAGCTTTACCGAGACTAATGTAGAAGCACCGACACCAACCAGCGAACCGAAAGCTGCCGCCAGGTTCATCAACGGAAATGTCAGAGCCAGACCCGAAATAGCCAGCGGTCCTACCCCATGTCCTATAAAAATACTATCAGCCATGTTATAAAGCGAAGAAGCGGTCATGGCTATAATTGCCGGAATAGCATACTGCGTAAGCAGTTTTCCGATACGTTCGGTACCCAGTACCAAAGGAGAGTTTTGTTTTGTCATAAAAATCAATTGATGCGCAAAGGTACGGATATTTACGATTAATTTTTACCTTTGTTTTCCTATAATAAATTAAATATGGCAGAGAATTTAATCATAGCGGAGGGAGACAAAGAACAACAATACCGGACGTTGTTCCCCCAGATAGAAGCGTTGCTGGCCGGTGAAACAGACATGACAGCCAATATGGCGAATGTTGCCGCAGCCTTGAAACAGATGTTCGATTTCTTTTGGGTAGGTTTTTACGTGGTAAAAGAAGATATGCTGGTGCTCGCCCCTTTTCAGGGACCGATTGCCTGTACCCGCATCCGGCACGGCAAAGGTGTTTGTGGTACGGCATGGAAAGAAGCAAAGACCCTGATTGTTCCGGATGTAGAACAGTTTCCCGGACATATAGCCTGCAACTCAGCTTCCAGGTCAGAGATTGTGGTTCCGGTGATCCGCGAGGGGAAAGTCATGGCGGTTCTCGATATAGACAGCGATAAGCTGGATAGTTTCGATGAAGTCGATGCAAGCTATCTGGAAAGGATATGCGGGTTGCTTTGATATAAAAAAATAAGAGGTGGTTAAAACCACCTCTTACAAACGAGTTTAAAAGATGATCTCTATTTTACCAAAACAAGGGTTAGCTTCGAGTGTCTTACAATAGTTTCCCCAGGCTATTTCCGGGTAATCCCAACGGTTATTGACATACAGGATCAGTTGTCCGTCGGCACGCTTATTGGAGCGGCAGGCAACGGAGGCATCCGGTGAAACAACCGACAGGCCGATGGACGGATTACCGGCGTTCAACGTATAATAATAGATGTTCTCCTTCATGCCCTTTGCCATTTGGGTAAGCGGACGATCGCAATTCGCTCCGGCATCAGCCCAGTAATAATAATTATGAGTATCCATTTGCCAGGGTTGTTGCGGACGTTCGCCGTACGCCACCTGATTCGGGTTATAGAGAGAAGTCTCCCCCTCATTGCCGGCAAACTCTCCGGCCGGATAATAACTCCAATGTCCGCGGCGTTTCCATTTTAGTTGCTCCATTGTTTCGGGAAGATAGAACGAAAGTCCCGTTTCACGCAGGAAACCGTTAGGCTGCCCGTTTGTCAGGTAATTGATTTCCATACGACCTTCCGGGGAAATCAACAGACGGATATCGGTATCGACATCGTTATAACGGCCCTTCAATATAACCTGTACATTTTTACCCTGCTTCATATACGTAATACTCTGTTTTCTCCAATCCGCATCGGCTGTCAGGAACTTGGTGGCGCTTTTACGGACTTCAGCCCCGGTCAGATGATTCAGGTTGATATCCAGATTCAGGAAAGGGCCTTTTTCGATGAATACCTGTCCGTCGACCGTAGCGTTACAGATCAGGCCCGTTTCTTTGCAGAAAGGAATTTCGAAGCCTTCGCCTTTCACGACAATACGGTCGGCATTTTCCTCAACCAGAAGCGGACCATTGCGGCGCGACTGTGGCAAAGTAATCGCCGGCTGTCCCAGCGTCACAAGTGAAGCATCTATTAAATCCCCACCGGCAGTAAAGAAACGGATAAGAAGTTCGCTTCCCTCTTCCCAGTTTTCAGCAGGGATAATCAGGACTCCTTTCTGATGCGGTGCGATGGATGCTGTCTGCGTCTCTTTCTCTATTCCTTTATATGTATAGCGCACTTTTATTTCATTCAGGTCAGTATGGTCGAAGCGGTTGTAAACGGGAAGCAACAGACGTTCGCCCGTCGTATAGTCACCCACTTGTTCCGTCAGCAGGCGGACAGGCGAATAGGCTTTCTTGGTTGCCCAGAACTCCGGTTTCTCACGGCGCCAGACATCGACAATTCCCCATTCACCGTAACCGACACAGTTGCCCTGGAAATCTTCCGGCTTGGCTGTACGGGCAAATTCCTTCCAGAAAGAAGTACCCATCTTCGGTTCGGGCAGCATGAACGTTTCGTCGATATATCCCCAAATCGCACCGCCCAAACCTCCGGGGGCATCAAACAGGCCGCTCCACATCTTATCGATAGAGATTCCCCAGAACTCACGGATGTTCGGGTCATCCTGTAAAGTCTTATAGGTATAGCAAGCCGGGTGCGCCCATTCATCGAACAAAGCCGGGATGCCGTGCCCCTGGTAATTACGCGTCGCACGTCCCCATTGATTCAGATTGCCATCCACATCCTGATAATGCATGCTGAGAATATCATATATCGGCTTCTTCTCGCCCACCGAACCGGGATAACTGAAAATGACCGGGCGCGTCGTATCCGTCGCTTTCACCCAATCCCAGCAATCCTGAAAATTCTTTCCGTACACACTCTCGTTTCCAATCGACCAGAACAGGACGGATGGATGCGAACGGAATGCCTTCACCATCTCACGGCATTGTGACAAATAACGGGGAGCAAACTCCGCACTGTCCTGCGTCCTGCCGGGAGCATAGTTCTTCTGGCGGTATGTATCGACAAAGCAGACGGCCGTTTCGCTCTCCACATAGATACCGAAACGGTCGCAGAAATGAAGGAAACGTTCAGAGGGCGGATAATGCGAAGTACGCACGAAGTTCATATTCGATTGCTTGAAACGGAGGGCGTCCAGGCTGTCCAGTTCAGCAGTTGTAGTACGCCCCAGCGTCGGATGGATATCGTGGCGGCAGGCTCCGCGCAGCTTAACGGGAAGGCCGTTCACCAGCATACGGTCTTTTACAATCTTCACGTCACGGAAACCAATCTGCTGACTGAAGCGGCTGATTTCCTTACCTTCCACTCGAAGCGCAACTGTTAATGTATAGAGGTTCGGATGTTCGGCATCCCATTTCAACGGATTGCGGACGGGGAGTTCATTACTGTTTCCGTCTTCTTTCAATATAAAAATACTTTGTGACAAAGGGACCTGCCGACCTGCGGGGTCGGTCAGGCTGTAGACCACTTCGGCATTTCCCGCCGTCCTGCCGGTATAGGATACTTTCAGCACGGCATCCCGGTATAACGAATCGAGATGAGTCTCCGCCGCAAAATCGTAGAAACAGGTTTCCGGCAAAGCGAAAACCGTTACATCCCGAAGAATACCGCCAATCGGATGATGGGCATACCCCGAAGCATAGGAGATATCATCGATGCGGTCGGTTATTTCAAGCTGTATCTCATTCTTTTTTCCCGGCCGTACAAATTCCGTCACATCTGTCTCCCAACGGGTAAAACCGCCATGATGTTCACGCACCTGTTTCCCGTTCACCGAAAGGACCGCGTGGCTATATACCCCGTCGAAACGAAGAATGACCCGTTTCCCTTTATAATCGGCCGGAAGGGTAAATGATTTACGATAAAGATAAGGCGTATCATGTTCGATAGCATATCCCTGCATAGCCAGTTCTCCCGGAACCTGAACGGTATTCCATTTACCCTGCGGGGCGAAACGGAATTGCCAATCGCCATTTAACAGCAGGGAGGACGAACTCATTCCCTCTACTTCAGCAGGTATGATATAGGATGCTTCTATCGGCAAAGCCTGCAAACCGGCAGCCATACTCCCCTGCCCGATAAAGCAACAGGAAGCCATAAGTAATAAGATCTTTTTCATATTATATGTTATTACAATTATTATCAGAAATGAGTGTTTGTTTATAGCAACTGGTTGTAACTGGCTCCCCTCTTGAGAGGGGGAAGGGGGTGTGTCATATTCCCGCCTATACAACCACCATAATCAGAGTCACTTGACTATTACAGGTTCATTTGCCGTCTGCTTCAGCTGACGGTTTACAAGTTGTTTCTCTCTTTTGGCTTCAGCCACATTTCTCCTAGATAGAAACCTGTAAGAAATGGGACTAAAGTCCAATGAGATAACCCCTTGACTAATCCGTCAGCTGAAGCAGACGGCAAATAAACCTGTAACAAGGCTTGTTTTATTGACTGGCTTTAACACACCCCCTACCCCCTCTCAAGAGGGGAGACAGGTACAACCAGTCAATAAACAGATAGTTCAATTATTTCTAAATTGGCACATTGGCATATTGCCACATTGGCTCATTATTTTCTTCACCACCAAAGGCAATAAAACGTCACCAATATGGCAATGACAATCAATGACATCACATTAAACAGCCGGCTGGTACGGAACAAACCGGGACGATGGGTGGTATATTCCTCATTCATCTGTTTGCCGCTGCCCAACAGGACAATCAAGCCGCAACAAAGCAGAAAGACAATCCCCATACGGTCCAGCCAGGGTAATTCGGGACAAAGGAATTTCATCAGCGTAGAAAACACAAACGAACTGAGAGCCGCAGCCAATGCCCCGTTTGCCGTCGCCCGCTTATAGAAGAACCCCGCCAGGAAAATAGCCAATGCCCCCGGACTGATAAAGCCGGTGAACTCCTGGATATATTGAAACGCCTGGTCCAGCCCCGACAACATCGGAGCAATCGATACCGCAATCAGCAACGACCCGAAGCTGGCCCATCTCCCGGTCAACACCAACTCCTTCTGTCCAGCATCCTTCCTGAAATAAGAGCGGTAAATATCCATCGTGAAAATAGTTGAAATACTATTCATCATCGAGGCCAGCGAACTGACAATGGCCGCTGTCAGTGCTGCAAAAGCGATCCCTTTCACTCCCACAGGCAGCAGATTGCTGAGCAACCACGGATAAGCCTCGTCCGACTTCTCCAACGGGGCATTCAGGGCAAAGGCCGCAATCCCCGGAATCACCACCAACAGAGGAACCAGCAGTTTGATAAACCCGGCAAACAACATACCGTTCTGTGCCTCTCCTACCGATTTGGCCGCCAAAGCACGCTGGATGATGTACTGGTTGCATCCCCAGTAATAAAGGTTAGCAACCCACAGTCCGCCGACAATAACAGAGATACCCGGCAAATCCTTATAGCTCGGATGCGACTTGTCGAGAATCAGATGAAATTTATCTTCCGCCTGTGTATAAAGATTCGTGACTCCCTGCCATATACCTTCTCCGCCACCCAGCATATTCAATGCGATATAAGTGGTTATCAATCCTCCGCCTATAAGGAATACCACCTGGATGACATCGGTCAGCGCCACCGCCTTCAGTCCGCCATAAATGGAATAAATTCCGGCAAAAGCCGCCAGTCCGACAATGCCCCAAATCATAGGGACACCCATCACCTTTTCGATCGTCAGTGCACCGAGGTAAAGGATGGAAGTCAGGTTGATAAAGATGAAAACAGCCAGCCAGAAAACAGCCATAACAGTCTTGACCCGTTTATCGAAGCGTTCCTCCAGAAACTGGGGCATGGTAAATATCTTCTTTTCGAGGAATATCGGAATAAAGTATTTGGCGACGATAATCAATCCCAGTGCCGCAATCCATTCGTAAGTAGCCATTGCCAGCCCGATTGCATAACCGGAACCGGACATGCCGACAAACTGCTCCGCCGAAATATTAGAAGCAATAATCGAAGCACCGATTGCCCACCAGGCCAGTCCGCGCCCCGCCAGGAAATAATCGCCGGCATCCCGTTCTTCCCCTTTTTTCTTCCGGGAGACAAACAGGCCGACGAACAGGATCAGGGCACAGTAGGCGATAAAAATGACCAGGTCTATAGTATTCATGGTATCAATATTTAATGTTCTATATCTTTTTCTGAAAATAAGATCGAAGACTTCCCCTAAAAATGCCTCGCTAATTAAAAAGGCATTATTAACCATCTATTATATTGCCTTTCTAATCAAATAGGCATTATTGACCATTCCGGAAAATGCCTCACTAATTAGTTAGACATTATGGATAATCCCGGAAAATGCCGTTCTGATTAATGAGGCATTTTTAATGGGATGTTTTTATATGCTTCACTCCAATATCATTTAAAATTCATCCTGCATCAAGGCCGAACGTCCTCCATCCATCAGAATCGTCGTTCCACTGATAAACCGGGCTTTGGGAGATGCCAGATAGACACAAAGTGCGCCCACTTCGTCCACCGTGCCAATCCGTTTAACCGGGTGCAGGTTAATCGTTCTCCGACGTTCTTGCTCCGCATCCGGAAAAGAGTCAAACCAGGTATCGTTGCCCGCCGTATCAATAAAACCGGGTGCTACACCGACCGTACGGATGGCTGGCCCCCATTCAATTGCCAGGTTACGCACCAGTCCTGTTATCGCCGTCTTGGTAACGCTATACGGGAAACATCCGGGTATCGTACCGAACGCATGGTTGGAAGTCATCAACAGAATAACGCCCTCCCCACTCTTTTCGAGATAAGGTTTACACAACTTTGACAACCGCCAATGGGAAGCCAGATTCAAATCCAGGTTATACTGCCAACGCTCTTCGGTACACCCCTCGGCTCCCTCAAAAACATTCACTCCGGCACTGGAGACCAGGATATCTATTCGCCCGAAAGTATCGACCGTTTCCCGAACCAGCGCTTCCAGGTCTTCCGGACAGGTCACATCTGCCTGCCTGTATAAAGCCCGTACCCCCTCTGCCTCTACGGCTTTCCGGAAGGCAACCGCACATGTATCACCGGGCTCTTTCCGGGAACATCCGGCAACATGGGCGCCGGCCTTTGCAAACTCGATAGCCGTACCCAATCCTATGCCGGATGATACACCGGTAACAAGCACCACTTTATCTGTATAGTCTATTATAAAACTCATACGCTTAAATATAGAAGTTATCGGGAGCGTTCGTAATAATACCCGGATGTTTCTCCATCTCCTCTTCCACCAGGTCGACGCCTAAGCCGGGACGATTGGACAGATGCAGATGACCGTCGTAAACCATTTCGGCAATCGGATGGTCGATCACCGTATCTCTCCAGGGAACATCGTTGAACATAAACTCCTGACGGAAAAAATTCGGTATCGCAGCACACACATGCGAAGAAGCCAGTGTCGATAACGGCCCGTTCGGATTGTGAGGTGCAATCAGCACATTATAGGCTTCCGCCATCGTAGCCATCCGTTTCATTTCCGAAGGGCCTCCGCAACGGGTAATATCCGGCATAATCACGTCACAGACATGTTTTTCCAGCAAAGAACGAATACCGAAACGGGTATAATGGCGTTCTCCCACACAGATGGCCACATCCGAAGGGATACGTTCACGCATAGCCCGCAAAGTCTGGGAACTTTCGGGGCCGGCAGGTTCCTCATACCAGGTGATATCCAGCTTTGCCAACCGTTCGGCCATCTTCACTGCCACACGGTAGTTCAGCATGGCATGCGTCTCGATCATAATATCGAACTCCGGTCCAACCGCGTCGCGGACAGCTTTCGATACATCGAAAGCCAGGTCCTGTTGCTCGGCTGTCAAAGTCAGATTTGAGGCCAGGTCTTCGCCATAGAAATAATTGGTATGTGCAAACGGGTCGAATTTCAATCCGGTGAATCCTGCCTCTTTTACTTTCAGGGCCTGCTCCGTATAATCTTTTGCATTATGGCCACCACCGGTAAACCAATAGTTTGCATACAACAGAATATCTTTACGATAAGCACCTCCCAGCAATTCATAACAGGGAACACCCAACACTTTCGCCTTCAGGTCCAGTAAGGCCATGTCGATACCGCTGATAGCACACAGGCTGGCTCCATACGGGCCGATCCAGTTCAGGTCACGATAAAGTTTTGTCCAGATAAAATCCGTTTTCATCGGATCGAGGCCGATGATACGCTGCCCCACATGTTTGGCAGCCTCGAAAACGATCGGGCTCCCGGGCCAGTTAGTTGCTTCACCGACACCGGTGTAGCCTTCGTCTGTATATATTTTAAGTAGCGTCCAGTTGTATTTGATACCTTGTACCAACCATACTTTAACATCTGTGATTTTCATTGTCTATTCCGATTTAATTACATTATACCAAACTGATCGAAAGCATCACGTGCTTTCATTCCTTCCTGAATTTTCTTTAATACCATACGCTCGCCGCGGGCTTTTTCAAGGGCGCGGGTAAAGACTTCTTCTTCAATGCTGCGGGGTACGACACACACACCGTCGATATCTCCTACCAGCACATCGCCATCATTAATCCGCACACCATCCATTTCGATAGGCACACGATAATCAATTACTTTTCCTCTCGGCGCCTGGTCCTGTGCATAAGGTCCGTAAGAAAAACAAGGAAAGTCGAGCGCCAAAATACCTTTTGTATCACGGGAATACCCATTGACCACTGCGCCTGCCGCTTTACACTGGATAGCACGGGCACTCATCAACTCTCCCCATAAAGCATAACAGGGAGACGAACCGGAGCAAACATACACTTCATCTTCCTTCAAGTCATCCAACGCTTCAAGCATCAACCCGAAAGAGCGTTTCAGCAACGGATTTTCTCCGCACTCTTTACCATGTTCCAGCACATCAGCCTCCAGCACGGTCATAGCACGCCCTACCACCAGCATATCATCACGAAGCGGACGAATCTGCGGAGGAAGGAACTGACGGGTATATCCCATCTTATCCATTATGTCACCGATTACTGCGGTATAAAGCTCCTCCTTTATCAAAGAGAACAGAGCTTTATCATCATTCCATTCTTTCATATCCATATAGTTTATCAGTATAAATTATTCAATGATTACTGATCACAAAGTTAGCCCGAGTATACAAAAAGTCAGCCCGAAATTCATATCTCAACGTATGCAGGAAGGACCTTTTACGAAGAAAATGTGTACAAAACGGAAACTACTTGGTAACTTCCCGCGGCGTGATCCCCATCTGCTGTTTAAAGACCCTTGAAAAGTATTGCGGTGATTTGAACCCACAGATAAAACAGATTTCTTTAATCGACATCTCCGTATTGCGCAACAATTCAATCGCTTTGTTAATACGGATCTGATTCAGATAATCCAGCGGGGAAAGATTCAAGTGTTGTGCAAACAGTTTACGGAGGTACCGTTCGCCTACTCCGGTCTGCCCGGCCACATCACTGATGGATATATCGGTCTGATAATTCATACGAATATAGGAAATTGCCTTTTTCAGCGACTCATTTGTACAAATCGGCAAGTAAGATTCATCCATATAACGATAGATAAGAATCAGCAGTTCCGCATAGTACATCACCACCAGGTATTGATAGTATTTATTTTTCAGGTTCATCTCGTTTACAATGCGCTGGACAGCCCGCATGATACGGACATTATTCACGATTTTAATCAGATGGTTCTCTTCCGAAAAGATCGTTACGGGAGTCAGCTCGCCTGTCTCATCCTGTGCATGCGGATTGAAACGGGAGAATATCTCCGGTAGAAATTCCAGCTGCATCAGTGTCGTTCCTTCCGAGCCTGCTTCAAAGGTATGTTCCACATTCGAACAGATAATCATCATCTCGTTCTCATTGAAACTGATACTTTCGTTTTCCAGATGAAGGATGCAGTTGCCTTTCTTTACATAGTTGATCTCGATGCGCAAATGCTGGTGAGGACCGAATGTTTCAAACGGCTGGAAAGAGACGAAACGAAAGACATCTGCCAGACGTTTATATTTTAGATTCTCCGTTATCCCCTCTAAAAGTCCCCAAAGAGACTGTTCTGTTGTCTTGTTATCCATGATATTCCTTTCCCTTGTTCTGAAGCAAAGATAGAGAAAAGACAGTACCGGATTTTACACTTCGAAGAAAAAAGAAGGACCGAAATGGTATCTTTCAGCCCTTTAACTTATACAAATCGGAACAACCCTGTATATTCCTTTATTTTTCCAGTAAAATAATCATTCCGCCTCTTCCCATAATCTCACATTGCTTCAAGGAAGACAGTTTTCCTTCCCATTGTGTATTTCTAATCTCAGGTAAGATATAAGAAGATGGTTTGAATCCGAGCAACTCCTCATCCAGTGTGATTTTAGCCGTCTGAGGCATATCCGTCCAGTTTGCCAGTACCACCAGCGCTTTATCACCATTCACATAAACAGTAGCCGGGATGTCCTTATTATCCGTTTTCACCGGACAACGTTCGTCCCAATAGCCTCTCATCTGTGCATTCTTCATGCCAAAATCATCCCAAAGTTTCCAAAGCGGAACAGGATTTCCACTCCACGGCAAACGGGGAAGCATTCCGTAAACCATCCCTCTGAATAGGTTCCGGGCATCCAGCGTCTCACTCATCAAGCCGAAAGGAATACCGGACATTTCCACCAGCCAGAAATCCAGTGTATTGCTTGCAGGGAAACCTTCACCGATCCAGGTACGATCCACATAAGGTAACAGTTCCAGATACAGATGCAGTGAATTGGCATAACCGGCCCACTGGTTCATATGGTTCCAGGAATGGATATCTATCAGCCGGCGCTTTCCGTCGGCATCCATAATACGGCGGGCACGTTGCAATGTCTGATGGTCCAGAGCACTGTCATCTATATAAACACCATCCAGTCCCAGGTTCTTTATCATCCAATCCAAACCTTCCAGATAGTAATTGTTCCAGCGGGAATCAGGGGTAGTAATAACCGAGATATCCATATCGCCGGCATATTTACCTTCATTAAAAGCATTATACCAAGCCGGAATGAAATGAGTCGTCAGGTTCTTGTTCAACCATTCGTGAGGACCGTTCCGATGAATCAGCGTACGGGCATCCTTTCCGGGACCGTCATGGATCACTTCACCACCCAGGCTACGTAACGCCCATAACTCCGGAATCTTCACCGTCAACTCACGGGTCGTATAATAAAGCCGGACATCCAGATCTTTGCTGTGTGCATCCGAGATAAAACGTTTCAAATCAGGAACTGCCTCATCATAATAAGGATAGTTAATGAACGGATATACATCTTTCTTATGATGGATATTAATCATATTGGCACCTGCTTCCAATGCAGCAGGGATATAACCGGCACTCACATCGCTGTTGGAATGGTAGAAACGTTTTTCTGCCAGTTCTTTCAAGTTAAGCGGTTTCACCGGAGTAACCAACATATTGAAATTATAATGAAGAACATCACCTTTCTGCATAGTCCGTTCACCACTATAGGCCGTCATCAGGACTGTACCGTCTTTATCGGGCAGAATGTCGATACCGCCCTTATTGGCATTTCCCCACGAAGCAGGCAGGTTTAGTTTACCTAAACCATAATAGATATTCACCAGCGGGCGGACATAGTTTTCATCTTTGAAGCAGAAGTTCAGACCGGCATTTATATTTCCCATCCAGATCTTATCCTGATGTTTGTCGACATTCCATTGCCAGTTAATTACAGAATCCGGACGGAAACCACCTTTATGTCCCAATCCCATCATATATTTGGCAGCATACGAAGTATAAGGTACTTCCAGGCGGATATCCTTTACTTTCACGTCTCCCAGGGATTTCACCTGTATCTGATAATCGACCAGACCATCGAAACCGAATTTACCGGAACACTGTACTTCAAAATTACGGTTCTTCCGGGTAGCTATCCAGTTTACCGACGCATTATTCTGTCCGGTGATCCGCAGGGAACCGGGTTTCAGCACTTCTTCGCCATTCTCCGTTTCTATCACGAACCGCATTTCTCCTGCCAGAACGGGAGTATTGCTCTGATCGTTCAACTGGTTACTCTGATCATAACGGGTAGAAAGGGATTGAGGAAGGCCCTCTTTCGACAGCTCCATCGTTCCTCCCAACCAGGAAATCGTTTGTTTCTGTAATTGAACCGGGACATACGGAGCCGTCGGTTCATCGGCGTTACCGATGGAAGAATCCAACCAGCGCAGGCGGGTTTTCCTCCATCCTTCGTTATCTCCGTGGTTGGCGATGGGAGAACCTTGTACGGTCAATTCACATGCGATCTCTACCGGTTTGGCATCAGCAGCTTTGATCGTAACTTTTCCTTTATAAACGCCGCTTGCCGTTACAGGTACATCGGAACCGATCCATAATGCCTGCACATTTCCTTTGGAAACATTCACCGTCTTTTTAAAAGATTTGCCATTCGTATCAATCCCTCCCAGGTTAAAACAACGGAAAGCAGAAGCCGGAATCTTATTCCCCTTTTCATTCTTCCAGTCAGAGAAGATAACAGATACGTCCGACAAGGTTTCATACGGAGCGAAGATTCCTACCTGCCAGGTATAGAACTCACCCGGAAGACAATCGCCCCGGAACTTTGTCCGCGAATCAACCGACCGTTCCACCCAACGCACAGGGATTGCATCCGTCATACGGATATCGTGTTCCCGGTCTTCCGTAAAACAGAAGTAACCGGCTTCCGGGTTTTCTTGTATCAACCTCTTCACCGCATCAGATGAAGCCACACGGCGCATTTCCGAGTCCTGCTCATTCACCGTACCCTGTCTTTTCAAGTCATCGAAGGCATTCGTTACATCATCCTGCGCCTGCATAACACAAGGCAGGGCCAGAAGCGAATACACCATCAGGTACTTAATTTGTTTTCTCAACATTGTAGTATTCTTTTGATAATTGTTTGTATTTGTCCAACATTCGACGGGCAACAGCCACTTCGTCTCCTTCCGTTACCGGAGTACGGGCCTTACCCGGACGATCAACGAAAGCCAACTCCCAGTCAGCCAACGAATCATAAAACTCATTCGCACGGAAAGCCTGACGGCCTAAATCCATCTTTGCATCTTCCTCCCTGTAAATCGTTCCGTTATCGAGATGTCCCTGCAACATATTATAGAACTGTTTCCAACGTTGCAGATAATATCCTTCGATCAAACCGGTCCATTCACGCCATGAGTAATCGAATTGACGAACATCGACCTGTCCGCCCCAGATAGTCACCAGTGAAGAGGCATTCTTTTCAAACAAATTGCGTTCTTCATCGGTCGTTCCCCAGGCACGTGCATCAGTCAACCACTGGTCAAAGTTAAACTCTGTACGGGTACGAAGCAAGAGATCTACATCTTTTAATAACTCGAGGAAACGTCCGGAATGCAGAGCAAATGCCTCTTTATCCTTTTTCTTAAATGCCTCGGCAGCTTTTTTATGTATTTCCTGTCCCAGGTTGGACATAATCTGACGCTGTACATCTACAATATCGAAACGATAAGGTCCAGATCCTTTCAATTGTTCCGCATCCTGTAATAAACATACTTCAGCTTCTATCAATGATTGCGGATCATAAGGAATATTAAAACCGGCATTCGGCCCCGACTTCTTTACATCCACAGCAGGACGGGCACAGATGATCGAACTGGACTCGACTCCATTCGTTCCGGCCCGATAAGGACCAGCCAGCAATAACTCCCAAGCCTTATTGGCGGCATCCGAAAATGCGCCATAACGACGTTCCGCATATTTATTCAACCATTCTTCCAGCTTCACCGAATCCTGATGGACCGGCATTTCAAATGCCAACTCATAGAATACGGGATTCTGCCCGATCGACTCCATGAACAAACCGGAGCCTACCACATTCGGCGTTTCCTGTTTAGCTTTCATAAACTGATTGGATGATACCAGCGGCAAATCTCCGTGAAGATTGACACGCCCACCAAAATTATGCAGATTACCTACAACAAAATCATGGTTGCAAAAATGATCTTTTCCCCCTAACGCACCGTTCAGGCTCAATACGAGTAAATCATGTTTCGGTACAACGGATGCAATATCTTTCCGGAAACTCCAGGCTTGCATCACCCACAACGCCTCCGGATCGAACGTCTTCATCAATTTATGGATAGAAGCTCCTACCGCATTCAGATATTCAGGTGTATCCACAGGCGGCTTGCTTTCATGGAAAGGATCGGCAGCATAGAGTCCGTAGGTTCCATATAATTTCTGTTCCTCTTCCAGAAAAGTTTTTCCCAGTTCCGTAAACAACGGATCCAGCGGATCTAACTGGCAGATACCTTCAAATCCATACCAATCCGGTTGTTTCTGTATCTTTGCCTCCGGAAACTTTTCCATCATCTTACGAGGTACAGCACCGGAAAAACCTTGTTGTATCGGTGTCATGCCTAATTCCAACTGACGGTTTACCACTTGTTTACCCAAAGCAATATGCGAATCGATCCATGATTTCGGCAGCGGTCCGCCAAAGCTTTCGATATTAGGCATCCACTGCCAGGCAAAATGGGCAGGATCGACCAGATAAGAACGTGCTTCCTCATCCGTAAAACCGAAACGAAGCAGTGTATTATACCAAACACCTTCCAAACCGACAACCGACAAAGGTGTATTGATCGAATTCATAGCCATATAGTCGATCTCACGCTGCCAACGTTCCCAATCCCACCAGGCACCGGTATAGCTCAACGTACAATAATTAAAATAGACACGATACTTACCGTTAATTATCCGGTGTGTCTTCTCTGCCGGAACAGGCAATGTCGCCGGTAAATTCAACTGATCGCCAAACCAGGAGACATGGGCCTTACAATGATATTTCAGATACTGGTTATAAGCTGTTGCCAACGATACCGTATTGTTCCCCCGCAACACAACCTTGCCGTTTTCCCCGGCCACTTCATAGACATCGTTCCCGTTCTCCGACTCTATCAGTTCCAGACTAAACTGTTGACTATAACCTGGAGTAATACGTTCGATCAAGTCATAAGCAGCCTGTATCTGCGGGTCTTTCTGACAAGACATCAGAGATAAAAAACAAAAAAGCAAAAATACTTTACTTACAATTCTCATGGTATAAATCTTAATAATTATTTATATATTACTAGACGTAGAAAAGCCCGTTTACCCTATAAGGATACGCAAATAAACTTACTTTATACGTTCTACAGATGCCTGAAAACTGAAAGATGAGAAATAAACAGAGAGAGAGGAGTTTTTTCATCAAAAACTGCCACTAGAAAATCGGGGAAGCCTAACTTATATGTCTATCCCCACTGATTTTCTTCTAAGCCGTTCTAATGTTCAATTTTAAAGTTTCAGTAAAAGTTTACCGAAGTATTAATACTATTTTAACAAGATAAATATCTCTGAAAAAAATAAGGGACCTTTGAATTCAAAAGTCCCTTATTTCGTAATTAAAAGTCCTGTCTTAACATTTCAAAACACCGGACCTTTTTTCTGGTATCTTAGATCTGTCTTTACGGATGAAAAGAAACCGTTACCTTCCCCTGTACTTTATCACCTTTTCGCAACGGCCTGTATTCTTTCTCGGCATGAGGAATCAGGAAGTTTTCCTTTCCCGGATTGTTATAATCGGCAACTAATAAACGAATCGCATCACCCTCTATCCAGGCACGAACATACTGCGTTCCATCGGATTTCACGGTGATAGATTGTCCTGATTTGTCTTTCAGACAGGCTGAGTAAATATTCTCCTTCGTAGAACGAAACATGTTTGAACCGGCTGCCGTCTGATCATACGACCAGGATTTTACAGGCTGTTTGGAAGGGCCTGCCAGTCCGGATACAGGCAATGAGGAATCGAATGCTTCTGCTTGTCCCGTCAATGCTCCTATATGGTCTTCCGGATACACGCTCCAATATCCTTTCCGTTTCCAATCCAGATGAGTAAAAGAAGAAGGCAAAGAAAATACCAGTCCAGTCTGTCTCGGAGATATATCCTGAAGCATAGTGAAGTCATAGACAAAAGTGACTTCTCCATTTTTATGAAAACGATACTCAAATATGCCTTCGGCTTCTTTATAAATTCCTTTTACTTTTATGCTAATAAGCTCATCGCCCGGCAGACAGGTAACAGACTGAGCTACCCAATTTTCGCAGACTGGGTTATATGGCTTGAACTTCTGGTCTTTACCGATCATCTGGACACCTTCACCATCTCCGTTCAACGGCAGTACCATCAAAGCTGGAGATTGCAACAATATAGTATTTACTCCCTGACCGGCAGACAACAATCCGTTACGCTTATCCACAGTAAATGCTCCTCCTGTTGACTGAATCTCGATAACATCGGCTTTTTCCTGACAAGACAGTTTTCCTGACTGCCCTTGTTCCTGCGGCTTGATCTGTTCCGGCAAAATACGGAAACAGTATTCATCGATCACAAAACCACGAACGCCGGTGACTGTCAATTCAAGCATCTCCGTATTCCGTAAAGATTCCGGTAACTGAACCTCGAACTCTCCCTCCGAACGGGGAGCAACATCGGTTGTTATCCTGCCGCTCTTTCCTCCGGCTTTCCACTCGATGGAACATTCCGACAGATCACTGAAATTATGACGGTTCTCCACATGGAAACGGACAATACCGTCGGCCGACATATTTCCTTTCTGTATGATCTTAACTGGACTAAAGGCTTTCTTCATTCCCCAATATTCCGGCTTTTCACGCCGCCATCCGTCTATCGGTCCCCAAGTTCCGTAACCGACCGCCTTTTCTCCCGGTAAAAAGAATGTATCGTCTATACCAGCCCATATCGCACCGCCTAAAACACCCTGGCTATGATACATATCATTCCACATTTTATCCAACAAAGGTCCCCACATACTACGAAGTCCCGGATCGGCAGCCAGTTCCAAACGGTTATAAGCATTCAGATGACAAAATTCGTCAAAAGTAACCGGACGCTTGCTGTTACGGTATTTATCCGGTCCGGTCGGTCCGGGATAATGATGATTGGTAACTTCAAGTTCGCCGTTATCGGCATCCGGACCCCACTGGCTAAAGATACGCGGACGTGTCGGGTCCATCTGTTTCACGACTTCACCCGCCTTTTTGAAATATTCGGCATACTTCAACGATTCATTTCCTAACGACCACATGATAACGGAAGGATGGCTGCGGTTCAGGTTTACCATCTCGACATGCTGGTTGACCAATACAGCATCGTGCATATCTTCCGGTACATTCGTGTTATGTGCCCAACAGAAAGGCGCTTCCACTTCTACCAGCATTCCCAATTCATCACAGGCTTCCAGCAAGGCTTCATCGGGTGGATAATGAGAGGTTCGGAAATAATTAACATTTCCACGACGGAACAGTTCCACATCTTTCCGCCACATATCGTCATTCACGGAACGCCCCCGCAACGGCATGACCTCATGATGGCATACTCCGCGAAGTTTTACCGGCATATTATTAATGAACATCTGGTTTCCGCGAACTTCCACCTGGCGGAAACCGACACGGCGCATAGTTTCATGCAACACCTTTTTTCCCTCTTTCAACTGACAGGTGAGAGTATATAAATAAGGATGCTCGGAATCCCATTTTTCCGGCTTCGCTATATCAAAAGATATTTCAGCCTTTTCCGTCGCTCCCACCACCATGTTTTGAACCGGACGAGCATTCTCTTTCAGTTGTATTTCTTTTCCATTTGCATCTTTCAACGTAAAATGAAGGGACAAACCGGATTTTACGGCAGACGATTCATTCGTTATTTCAATATTAGTCTTCAATACGGCATCGACATAAGAAGTATCGAAAGATGTACTGGCATGGAACATCGAAAGATTCACTTCGGGCAAGGCAAAAAGATAAAGATCTCTTGTTATACCACCCAATGGATGAACGGCATATTGCGAAGCACTGGATGTCGAATCGGCAAGACTTTCCGAAATGACAGAGACAGCAATACGGTTTTCTTTTCCTACCTGCACCAAATCCGTCACATCCAGTTCAAAAGCCGTAAAACCACCTAAATGAGAACCGGCCTCTTTTCCGTTTATATAAATCCGGCTATCACTGTATATGCCGTTACAACGCAACTTGATCTGTTGCCCACTCCAAGCAGAAGGAATAGTAAACGTACGGAAATAACCGGCGGCCTTCCCCTTCTCGACTTCAAAACCCTGCATCACCCATTCGCCGGGAACCTCTATGTTCTTCCAGTTACTAACACTTCCTTTCTTCCAGAATTCTTTTTCGGGAGAAGGGTTAAACTGCCAATTCCCAGCTAAAGGTACTTTCTGCTTTTCCACCTTGATGGGTAAAGGGGAAAGACGCGGAACAGTAAAATCCGCAGCACAAACTGATTGCAGGCATAAAACCGAAACCAGTAAGTAAAATAGTTTTCTTACATTCATATAGGTATTTTGTGTTTAAATGATATTAATACAATTTACATGTGCAAATTAACGACATTTATTCTTTTCGGCCCTGATAAGAGTATAAACATAAGGTTTTTATTCGGAACTAATTGGTATGAAATATATCAAATTCGGAACTACCGGGATAATAAATAAAAAAGAGCCATTCTTAACTTACGATTAAGTTAAAAATAGCCCTTTATTTGATGGATTATAGTACTTCGGAATCTGTTTCCCTATTTACCATAAACATAGACCTCAGCTACACTCGTATAAGGTTCACGATTACTATCCGAAAGTAACAACTTCAGATAACGCCCTTTCATATCTATAGATCCGGGTATTGTAATTGAAGAACTGTCACCTTCCTCAAACACAACAGTACCTATTTTTATCCAACCGGCAGCATTTGCATCAGGATGGTCCGAGACATAGAGCTCTATACTTTTGGTATCTTTATTCCCGGTCCTGCGATACAATTCAACCCTAGAAATATTTTTCGGTGTTTGCATGTCTATCACAGCCCAATGAGGTAGAGGTGCATCTCCTCCCTCATAAGCAGATTGCCAATAGGTACTTAAATCCCCATCGATCAATGTAGCCATTCCACCACCTTCCGACGTAGAAACATCAGAAACAGATAAAACCTCCCATGAACTACGGTCGTATTTATATTCTGCCGGGAAAGGTGTTTCATATTCTTTCCACGCAGTGGCAAATGTATCGATCGCTACTTCTTCCGGGATATACAAAGACCTGTATTCAAAGGTAGAACCCGGCTTTACATCCGGTAATTGAACTAAATCATCTGTAGAAGGGACTTTTACTATTGCTTGTGAACCGTTCTTTTTCACATAACGCACTTCACTACGAACCAAATATTGAGGTGCATAATACCACTTGATTGTTCCTTCCTGATCCGACAATGTCAAGCTTTCTACCAGACGATCATTCAATGTAGCTTGATAAGTATCTCCATAAGAAGTTCCAAAATCAGTCATAAACAAAGATTTATGTCCAAAATTATCTGTTGCCTGTATTTTGAATGTATAAGATTTTTCTTCCAAATTATCTAATATAACAGAAATACTATCATAACCAGTTTTCAGTTCAACAGGAATAATCAAAGAGTCAAGTCCGTCATTCCAATACACATCTATAGAACGGACGTTCGGGGCATTATAAGTACGACAATTAAATAAAACCCGTCCTTTACCTGCAATAAAGTATACAGAATCAGGTTTGGGAGCATAAATAATCTCACCACCTTTTATATACTCTTTGTGCATATCCATAAAATCTTCACAAGAAGTGAAAGATAAAATGAAAGTAGCCAGTATCGCTAAACTATATAATCTTTTCATAATTTTCTTGTTAATTTGTTGATACTACACATTATTCTTCGATTTGTCCATAAAAGTCAACATCAGCAATATTCGAGAAGGTCGCTCCTCCGAAAGCAGACATAAAGACTATACGCACATATCGTACCGAAGTCAGGGATATGTCAAACGAAAATTCATGTCCGTTTTTAGCGACATCCATATCCAAATCTGTCACGGTAGAACCTGGAGATCCGGAAGGTTTCACTATTTCACAGTCCATTACTTTAGTCCATTCGCTCCAATCTCCACTTTGACTCGGTTCGTGGTCACACACATACACTTCAAATGTTTTTGGATTACCATGACCATAAGCAATGTTTACGCCATAATTATAAATACGTTGATGCACAACCAATCGGCTCAGCTTAGCAACAGTTCCTAAATCGAAAGTAGCAGGAGCACCTGGTAAAGCATTCGTAATAAAACATCCGAAAGTATTATGGTCATCGTCTAATATATAAGCGTCTTTTCCTTCCCAATTCGTCAAACTTTTATCGTTTGCCAAATTCATTACACGCATATTCTTTTTGTTCAATTTTTCTTCGAACAAAGGAATAACTTCTGCTGTGAGGGTATCGGAATAATTATCAAAATTATCGCTTATTATCATAGAGAAATTCTTAGGTTCCGGAGCATACCCTCTGATGTTGTAAACATTCTCATCAATATCACTCATCATAATATTCATGGTTGACATTTGCCCGGTAGAATCCGGAGCTAAAAATTCAATATTAAGAGGAGCTTTTTCCGGATTCCTCCAGCTAAAACGTGCACCGCCAAAGTCTTGTTCAATTGCTACTGATTTGACAGCTTTAGTCAAAGCAGATTCTAATGGGGTAAACTTCACTTCTATCGGATCTGACAATTCCTGAGCACGATTTACCGCATAAAGAGTTGCTGTATGTTCCAAAGTATCATTATAACCCTGGATCGCTAATTTATCTTCGTAATATGAGGTAGTCACCTCATATTCCTTACCATTAGTCGTAGTATATAAACATTTCACTGCCAACAAATCTTCTGTATTAGGAATTTTATATGAGACAACAGCACCACCGGCTGTAGGTTCAACTACAACATTTGTAACAACTCCCGGCTTACCTAAGCTTTCACTAATCGGTAACTGCTCTTTTTCTGAACAAGAAAAAAGAAACGGAAGTAATAATGTAAACTTTAAATATCTGGTATTCATACGTATATCATAAATAATATAGATTAATAATTACCATCCCATATTCTGTCTTAATAACGGATTCTTTACTATTTCAGACTCAGGTATAGGAGCAAAATAGTTTTTAAACTCAAAAGATTGCTCATAAATGGCAGTTGGTGTATAATAGTTTTTAACATCTGAAGCATTGATATTCCAACCTTCAATGATACGATTTTGCTCAGCCAGAGCAGTTTTCCAACGATGGCTATCCCAGTAATAAGAACCTTCACATGCCAATTCTATTTTACGTTCCTGTCGGATTATATCACGCATTCCTTCCTTCGTGGTCGGTTTGTTCGGTTGTTTGGAATATTTACCCCAAGACTCGACAACGCCTTTAAGACCGGCACGTTCGCGTACCATATCGATATATTTGTACACTTCGGCATCCGGTGCATCCTTCGATTCATTCAAAGCTTCAGCGCACATTAACAACAAATCTGCGTAACGCATGTCAGGGAAAGGATAAGATTCCCAAGTGATACTGTTGGCATCCCGGAAAGAGCTATTGATGGAAACCAGTTTTTTAGGCCAATAACCGGTTGCATTGTACTGTCCCGGATTTCCAATGGTAGACACTTCCCCGAAACGATTTTTGGGGAACAAACATTCAGCATCGTCATCCGGCATATTCTTATAAGAATTTCCATACCATTTACCTCTGTCAAATCCTAAAGTAGAATAGAAACGTGGTTCACGGTCAAAATTCAAAGCTGCCGTTTGTTCGCCTTGCTGAATATAATAGCGATGTTCCGCATCACCGACACGTAAACTATAACGACTGGCATAATCATACGTATTATCTTCTTCAATAGGAACACCGTTTTTCGAATAAAACCGTTCCACTGTCGATAAAGGCACACTCATTTTTTGCAGTACATTACCCAATGATGTGGAAGTTTCAAAATAAGTGAAACATTCGGATTGGAAACCACCGCCGACAATCGAAGCCGTATTGCTCCAAATCAGTTCAGGATTCCATCTGTGACTAATCACACCTCTTAATGTTTGTACCAACAACGTTTGATCGGACAGCGGTTTTGTTGCTACATAGTCTGATGTTTGATATAAACGGATACCGGCCGCTTCACTCACTTCTACTGCTTTTTTACATGCTTCTGCCGCAGCCGTCCAACGGGTAGGGTTATAAACCTGGTTAAAGAACGGTTCACCATTATGATCCAAAAAACTATTATAATCTGTGTTTCCATTAAACAATGGGCTGGCCCAATACAATAGCACTTTAGCCTTTAGCATGTGAGCAGCCGGTTGTGTAAAACGACCTAGTTCCGATGCTGGGTTGGTAAGTACTAACGGTAAACTTTCACTATCTATCACTTCGTTGATCAAATCCATAACGTATTGAAAGCAGTCGTCTACTTTCTCACGATAAACACGAACTCCCTGAGTCGATTCTGTCACAGGAGGACTTTCACGCAGCGGGCAAATAGGACCGTAATACGACAACAAATAGAAGTGCAGATAGGCTTTTATCAGTTTAACCTCGGCAATCATACGTTGTTTTTCGTATTCGTCCAGATCTTCGACATTGACAATTCCTTTCATAAAAGTGTTGCAGTCACGAATCCCTGCATACAATCCTCCAGTACCCCAATAGTTGATAAGGGCACTTGTCGAATTATCAAAACCTAATCCGAACTGCATACCTTTTTCCGTATCATATTCCGTATTCAAAATCATTTCCAGAGCACCGAAAATAGCAGGGTTTGCATTTCTGTTCATTGTAGCCGGAAACTTTGAATAACAGGTTGCCAAATATTTTTCGACCGTATAACGATCTGCAAAAGCGTGTTCTTCCGTTGCAATGTTGTCCGGAACGACATCCAAAAAGTCGCAGGATGTTGCAGTGACAGCCACACATGTGCATAAAATATATTTAAATATTGATTTCATTTTCTTTCGTTTTTATTGTTTTAGAATCCTAAGTTAATGCCGACATTAAAAACACGCTGAATCGGATATCCAAAGCCATTACCTGCCATTTCCGGATCCCATAGCTTGAATTTACTCCAGCACAGGAGGTTCGTTCCACTGACATACACGCGGAAATTCTGTACTTTGATCTTTTTGAGCAAGTCTCTCGGTAGTGTATAACCGACTTCAACCGACTTCAACCGAAGGAATGTCGCATCCTGCATGAACCAGGTATTGGTTTGATTATTGTTAGATATGGTTTGACTGGACAATCTGGGCCAGAAAGCATACGGATTACGGTTGCTCTCAGACCAATAATTATCTGCGATAACCTGTAATACTTGATTTTGTCCGGTCATACCATCCCCCGAGTTTCCATCAATAAAAGGAGATATCTTCTTTTGATCCAACCAGAATGACTGGCGTCCGGAACCTTGGAAAAAGAAAGAGGCATCAAATCCTTTATACCCGGCTGAAAGACCGAAACCATAGTTGATTTCCGGAGTTGTCGGGAAACCGATAGGCACTTTATCTAATTCTGATATTTTTCCATCCCCATTCACATCCCGGTATTTAATATCACCGGCCTTGTATTTTCCGAATTGTGTCGGTGAATTTTTTACTTCTTCATCATCTATAAACAAACGTTCGGCTATATATCCCCATACCTGTCCTAATGATTTGCCAACTTTCGATAACCAAGGAGTGGCACTGTAGTCCGGTTCTTCCCATTCAACTGCTTCACTGGTTGCATACGTAAAGGTTGCACGTCCGGTCATCCATAAATCTTTATTGAAACTCTTTTCATAATTAAATTCCATATCGACACCATGCCCTTTCGCTTTACCCAAATTGGCTTTTACAGCCGGTACAATACCCATTGTTCCCGGAATGATACGGTTCAAAAGGATGTTTTTTCTTCGTTCGGTAAAATATTCCACATTAGCCGACAAACCAAAAGTAGTCGTTGCTTCAAAACCGACATTCATTTTATAAGAAGTTTCCCAACCGATTTCATCATTGGCATAACGATTAAACGCTACTCCGCCAGGATTATAATCCATCAAAGTCCCCCAATGAACGGAAGAACCTGCACCCATGTTCACATCCGAAAGATAATAGAAGCGGTCATTTCCACTACCTATCTGATCCTGTCCGGCCATACCATAAGATCCTTTAAATTTAAACTGGGGAAATACATCCTTCAACGGCTCGAAAAATCCTTCATTGGAAACCATCCAACCTAATGCTCCTGATGGAAAAAATCCCCAACGGTTATTCTTCGAAAAACGTTCCGACCCGTTGTAACCGAAAGTAAATTCTCCGAAATAACGAGAGTCGAAGTTATAAGCCATACGACCGGCCAAACCCATATTTCTATAAGGTAGTGACAATTGAAGATTATTCGCAATACCAGATTTCTGATTACGCATCGTGTAAACAAACAAAGCATTCACATTATGTTTATCATTAAACAAACGGGTATATTCCGCTTTTGCTTCCATATATACACTACTGTTGATTTTACGTTCTCCCGGTTGATAATTGATCCATTCTGTTCCGGTTGTCGGATTCAAACGGCTCAACTTGTAAGACTGATCCTGTATATCGAAGGAACTGATGCTATAATAGAAAGGGGTATATGCTCGATTCACCGTATATTCCGAATAACGATCCATATTAACAAGTACGCTTGCTGTCAAACCTTTGGTTATCATATCCAGATTCTGATTCACAACAAACTGAGTCAGCATCGTGTTCTTGCTGTATTCGTTATATCCTCTTAATGACTGAGCATAGGGATTGATATAATTAGCATCCCCATAGTTACCAAACAAGATATGCTTGGCATAAGAATACTGTTCATCCGGTTCATAATAAGGCTTGAACAAAACAGGATTGGCTTGCATCACATAATTATACATGGTGCTACCACCTCCTATCGGACCTGAATAATCATCGAATGCCGCACTCATACGCAAAACCAATTCAGTGGTCTTTGTCAAGTTCACATTCACGTTCGAACGGATCGTATATTTCATCAAATTGATATTTGAGTTAAAGTTGTTACGCTTGTCAACCTTCATATTGCCATTGTCGCGTGTCATATTGGCCGCTACATAATAACGGGCTATCTTACCACCACCGCTTACACTAATATTTGCACGTTGGTTCATCGTCAAATCACGGAACATGGTATCATACCAATCTGTTGCAGGGAACAGATTCGGATAAAGGCCACGTTCGGTCATGGTTATTTTTTCTTGGGTATACAATGCCAACCCCATCGGATCACGTGTTTTGATGGCTTCATTATGCATCCGCATATAAGTGACCGGATCTGCCAGTTTTATCTTCTCGGTAGGAGTTGAAAACGAGTTTTCCACACGAACATTAACAGAGACCTTACCTTCACGTCCTTCTTTGGTTGTTACAGAGATTACGCCATTGGCACCACGTGCCCCATATAAAGCCGTAGCTGTAGCATCTTTCATGATCGTAAAGCTGGCAATATCGTCGGTATTCAGACGAGACAAGTCTTCTGTTCCCAATTCGATACCATCAATCAAAATCAGCGGGTCCTTTTTAGCTTCAGCCCCGAATGTCGTGATCCCCCGAATGAAAAAGTTCGCATTATCCTTTCCCGGTTCACCGCTTGTCTGATAGGATATCAAACCTGCCACACGACCGGCAAAAGCTGTGGTCAGATTGCTACTTGGTATTTTCAGCTCTGCCGGCTTTACCGTTGTGATGGCAGAAACCACACTCTCTTTTTTCTGTTTGGCAAAAGCTACAACCGTTACTTCCTCCAATTGGTCAGCCTTGGGCTCCATCACGATGTTCAAGAAACCTTCGCCCTTATAGGTTAATTCTTTAGTTTCCATGCCAATGTATGAAACGACTAATATTTCATTGGTTTTAACACCATCGAATTCGAAGTTTCCATCTACATCAGCAATCACACCTTTCGTACTGCCTTTGATCTGTACTGTGGCTCCGGGAAGCGGATCCCCTCCGGTATCTGAGATCTTTCCTTTAACCTTTTTCCCGTTTTGTTGAACATGGCCGACTATCGGCTCCATCCTGTTTGTTCTCTCATCGTTACGACTTATCGGAACGTTCCTCTTTTCTGTAGCCGACATATCTTCGACCGCAAAAACCAGAGAGACAGAGACTAACGACAGAGGAACCAAAAGTCCTAAGAGTACCTTTTGCTTCATAATGTAAACTTTTAATTAATAATATAGATTAAAATATTCTTGTTGTTTTCACCTTTACTTCTGCGTGGAGACAGTACTATCTCCGCTATGTAGATAAGGTTATCTCCCATAGGGCGACACCGGTATCTCCATACAAGAGACAGTATTGCTTGTTATTACGTCACGGTTATTCTATTTCCGGACGATCGTTTTCATCACTTCCACTTTTTGTCCCTACATACACTGGAATTGATACAGAACGAGGTGTTTTCAATGTTACTCCAGTGCCTTTCGTATATTGTGTGGTAACGGTCAGTTCATATTCACCATCGGTCAGTTCCGTAGGTACTAAAAAAATCAGTTCGGAGGGATTGTTGGTGGCAAACATATCTTCGGTTATTTTAGTAATGGCATCGTTCTCTTTATTGCGGATGGCAATACCCACAGAAGCATCCTCACCCACTATTTTCAAAAACGCACCACGAACAGCAAAGTTGCGTCCCGGTGTCATACAACCGTCTTTCAGTTTGGTTTTCTTATCTTCTGTTTCCAGAATGTACATGACATCATTCTTTTCTCCTTGAAGGACAACATCCGTTTTGGCGATTTCTTCACGTAACACTTTGTCTTGGATAAAAGATACATAGATATTGTTCTTTGTCGGATCCCAACGTCCTCCTTCTATGACTCCGGAGAAGCGGGGAACAGCATAAAACAAACCGGTATTCACATAATATCCGTTCATTAGAAAACGGGCAACAATCCTTTCGAAAAGGGTAACGACATGGGTTAAAGTTTCCGGTCGCAAGCCGGTATCTTCTTCCCTCATTTCCTTATAAATCTCCGTCATGCCTACATGTCCTGCAGGATCAAGAATCAGGATTTTGTCATTCGGGTCTTTGGTAACGCTATTCGGAGCGATCCATCCTTTTAATTTGTTTTGCATAATAGTTTAATTTGTGAAAGGTTGTTGCCTTTCTGGTTTATATTATATATGTATCATTTCCATAGTCTTCATAGAACTATGGTTCTTTAAGTATATAGCAACTAATCCTTGATAGATAGTATTGTACTGATTTTATGACAGATAGAATTTGAAGACTTCTTTAATGCCATTCTATGGCGATTCCGTTTTGTATACTTTTTTTAGGAAATAAAATCCGTATTCTCCATATACTTTATGGAAAACAGGATAAGTTTTCATCAAATAATCAGGAATTTTGTAAAGACAAATTTAGAATTGATATTCATCTGATTATGCAAAAGTAAAATAGTATGATGTATTCTTAAATTTTAAATCATAATCAACTGGTTTTAATATAAGCTTACAGATAATATTTACTAATAATTGTCACGATTATTATAAAAAAGGCTGTAGTTCTATGAAGACTCTAGTTGTTTCTTTCCCGGTTAAAGCATAAAAATCACATTGCTTTATTATGCAATTAGGTATAGGCGGTTGATGCGCCCAAACGAAAGATAATCGCTACTTTTGTAGCATGATACAACGAGAAATATTTAAAGGTGTGAATTCCATAAAGTTCTATAATAGATTTAAGAATGACGAAGACTGTCTGAGGTATATGTCAGAGATAAAATGGCCTGATGAAAGTTTTGTATGCCCAAGATGCGGCAATACGACATACCATAAAGGCAGGACTTCATACTCCCGTCGCTGCAACAAGTGCAAACGTGATGAAAGCGTAACATCCGGTACAATGCTTGACCGTATGAAACTCGCACCGGTGTACGCATTTCACATTGCCTTCAAGATAGCGACCAAGAAAAAGGGTATGTCATCAATGGAGCCGGCAGAAGAATACGAACTGCGGCAGAAAACGGTATGGGAGTTCAAATGGAAACTCCAGCAGGCCATGAAAAGTTCCGGTCGGCATCCTCTTGCAGGCACAGTACATGCAGATGAGTTCTACATCGGTGGTGAAGAGGAAGGAATAGTCGGACGTTCCTCAGAATCAGCCAAGAAACTTGTCATTGTGGCATTGGAAATAGTGACAGACGGTGTGGGTAGAGCATATGCGCAAGTCATTGATGACGCATCATCGTTGTCGTTCAGGCCGTTCTTTGAGAAATACATATCCAAAGATGCTAAAGTTGTCACGGATGAATGGAAGGGATATCTCCCATTGATGGACGAGTATCAGATTGAGCAACGCAAGTCTGAAAACGGAACTTCATTTCCACAGATGCACATCCATATCATGAATATCAAGGGATGGCTCAGAGGCATACATCACCACGGCTCGAAAGAGCGTCTGCAAGGTTATCTTGACGAGTATCATTTCAGGTTTAATTGCCGAAACAATATGGATACCATATTTGATGTACTCATACGGCGACTGATGAATAATGCGCCAACATGTTTAGCATCAATTGACTAGCATTGGGCGCATCAACCGCCTATACCTAAAAATATTTTAACCCCACAAGAAAGGATGCGTAAATATCCGCTCAAAGAGATAATGAATGCCCTCCTTTATATCAACAAGAGTGGCTGCCAGTGGCGTATGCTTCCTTCTGATTTCGCTCCCTGGCAGACAGTCTATTACTACTTCCGTAAATGGAAACTTGAAGGCGTGTTTGAGGAGGTAATGGATGCCTTGCACTCCCTTATCCGTAAACAGGCAGGACGGGAGGAAAGCCCCAGTCTTGGAATCATAGACTCTAGGAGCGTAAAAACCTCCCATCATGTTGATTCTGACTGGGGAATAGACGGAAACAAGAAAGTCAAGGGTCGGAAAGAGCACATCATTGTTGATACGCTTGGTCTTCCGTTAGCCGTCGCAATCCATGAAGCCAACCTGCATGACTGCAAAGGTGCCCCACAAGTCATAGAGAAACTCTCCTGCAAGTTTCCACGTCTGGTGAAAATTCTGGCGGACGGAGGATACAGGGGAGATTTGGCTGATTGGGTAAAGAAGAAATTCGGATGGATTTTGGAGGTCGTACTCAGGACGGACGAATGTCCATCCAAATTTCAGGTACTGCCAAAACGCTGGATTGTGGAACGCTCTTTCTCATGGCTGGAAAACTTCAGAAGGCTGACCATCGATTACGAATTCCTTGCTGAAACTGCGGAAGCTATGGTACAGATTGTCAAATAACAATTACTCATTGGATTTTCCGCTTGGCACCTGGATACAGAATCAATTCTTCATTTCTAAAATTCTTCATTAAATCAATAGTAATGGTATCTGTCACTTGAGGCCATAAACCTCCATCGTCCCATTTTCTATCTCCCATTTCAGCATTCCATTCACTCCAAACTTGACATAATTCTTCATATATTTCAGGTTCTTCATTCTTTATATCATGCATTTCGGTAGGATCTTTAGTTATATTATATAGAACTTTACCATAACCATCAACTGAGATCAATTTATAATCAGGAGTTCGTACTGCACTACAATTCATTTTTCTCCAGAACAAATATTCATGGGGATTACCAACTTTTTCACCTCTTAAATAGGGTAGTAAATCAACTCCATCAATTGGATTCTTTAATTTCTGAGAGGGGATACCTGCTGCCTGAACTGCGGTAGCCATAATATCAAAAGAAGAAACCAATCCATTAAACTTACAATCTTTAACAAGCTTATCACCCCACACCACACAAAAAGGAACTCTATGACCTCCTTCAAATTTATTCCCCTTAAACCCTTTATATGGTAAATTAGAGTCTAAGTTATTAATAGCTCCACCATTATCTGCCAAAAAGAAAATGAGCGTATTATCAAATTTATTCATCTTTTTCAGACCAGCCACTAATTTCCCAATATTCTTATCCAAAGCCGATGTCATAGCTTTAATATGCTGATTTTTACAACCTTCAAATTTATTCAAATATTCTTCGGGTGCCTCCAAGGGTGTGTGAATAGCATTATAAGAAAGATACATCATGAATGGCTTTTCTCCAACACACTCTATGTATGAAAGTGCATGATCGGTAAGAACATCTGTCATATATCCATCAAATTTTATCGGTTCACCATTCAATTGCATTTGATGCAAACTTCCATCTTTATCATCTGAATCGGGCCTATAATAATAGGAACGGCTTCCTGCCAGAAAACCATAAAAATGTTCAAAGCCTTGTTCATTGGGATGCATATCCGGTTTAAATCCTAAATGCCATTTTCCTAAGGCAGCAGTTGCATAGCCATTTTCACGGAATATATCTCCCAAAGTCTCTTCTTCATTTGGTACTCCTGCATCCGGATCATCCAAATTGCATTCAAATCCGAAACGTTGCCCATAACGTCCTGTCATCAACATTGCCCTCGAAGGAGCACTAACCGAACCCATGACATGTGCATCCGTACATATCACTCCCTGATGCGCCAAAGAATCAATATTTGGAGTTTCAATTTCTCCACCATTAAATCCAAAACTCGAATAACCGGCATCATCAATCAGTATCACTAACACATTAGGTTTAGGTTCCTGTTTTTGACATGCACAAAGGACAACTCCTAAAGACAATAAAAATGTTTTTCCCATTTCATTCATTTAACCATTAATACAAATTCAAAATATATGTTTTTGTTTTGACATAAAACTCTCAAGCTCAAGAGACAGTTGAAATTTCGCCCAAATGCAAAATCGCCTATACCCACAAACTTCATAACTCATCTTTTTTAATAAAAAATGATCTGATAAAATAGCTGTTTTTACATCAACTCATTAAAAACAGATCGAAACTTTTATAAAAAAGAACGCCGATAAAACTTGTCTATATAGGCGATTTTTATAAAAAAACCTATCAAATCATTTTCAAAAGTAGGGTAACCGCATCAAAATGTCAATCAACTGATAATCAATGCGCACAAATTTAGCGATTTATTAAATATTGCAAAAGTCATATTTGATTATCAAACAGTTAAGTAGCAGACGAAATTTTGGTGCGGTTGCCCTGTTTTCAATAGTCGTTCATATGTTTATCAATATCCCAGATTTTGGACTATTGCAGGTGTTGCATCAATAACACTTTGAGGTATTGGCCACAAATAATTTTTTGCAGGATCAAACAAACGAACTTCTACTTTTATCCTTTCATCTGTCAGATTAAGAGCATCTGTTTCAGCATCAACCGTTCCTAAAAGAGCACCATAGACTTGTCCAGGCATAACTTCTTCACCTATCTTCCAACGACAAATATCAAACCAACGGAAACCTTCCAATGCTAATTCAACACGACGTTCACGACGAACCAACTCTCTCATTTTTGTTTGAGAATTATAAATTGATTGATCTACTTCAGGCATACCGGCACGAGTTCGAACCGCATTTAGAGCATCATAAACCGAAGCATCAATCTGATTTTGTTCAATCTTTGATTCCGCATACATCAACAAAACTTCCGCATAACGCATTACAATAGCATTCATACCTGTATTCCACATATCTGCATAATCTGATAGATTATCAATATATTTACGAGTATGATATCCCGTTTTAGATCTTCCATAAGGCGCATAATAATCACCTGTAGGATCCGCCTTGTCAATTGGATTAAAATAACTACCCTCATACAAACAGCCTGGATAAATTAAAGAAGCTGCCAAACGGGGATCACGGTTCTTATAGGGTTCTCTTGGATCATACACAGAAGATTCCTCAATAGTTTTCCCATCAATACATTCATATGCATCAACCAATGCTTGTGTCGGATTTATAGATGACCAACCTCCAACTGATGCTGGCGGCATAACGCCTAACACCCAACATTCTGCCAAATTCTCAACATACTGGACATCCATAATTACTTCCTCATTGTTTTTATTTGCTATTTTAAACAAACCGGCATAATCTGGATAAAGTGAATATCCAAGTTCCATAATTTGTGCACAAGTAGCAGAACAAGCGGCATAATCCCCCATAAAGATTTCCATACGAGCTTTCAAAGTCAATGCTGCACCTTTTGTCACCCGCCCGACATCACTTCCTGTGTAGCTATTAGGTAATTGGGGAGCGATTTCTGTCAATTCATCCAAAATAAACTGTACCACTTCTTCTTTTGGATTACGAGGCAAATTGGAATTTGTAATATCCAAAACTTCTTTAACCAAAGGAACATCTCCATAAAGAGTAACTTTTAGAAAATAATGCCATGCCCTTAAAAAACGAACTTCTGCCGTCAAACGAGTTCTCACTTCTTCATCCATTTCTGGACGGCTAATATTTTCCAAGAAATTATTGCATCTGGTAATCTTATCATACGCCATATAGCTTTGTCCATAATTGGTAGGTGTAGCATAACCGGTAGCCTGAACCTGCCAACCTTCCCAAGAATAAGGATTATAGGCATTATCGGAAGCACAATCAAAATAAACGACTTCGTCCATACTATACCACCCTTCATAGCAACCGGTGGCTGCTGCCAATGCATCTTTTTCTGTATTCCAAAATGCTTCATTTGACGGTTGATCTAACGGATTCCTATCTAAGAAATCACTACTACAAGATGTAACAAAAACCAATAGAGCTAGTAATATACTATATTTTTTCATGATAATCTATTTAAAAAGTTATATTTAATCCGAAAGTATTCACCTTTACCTGAGGATAATATGCACGGGCACCAGCAGGAGCTTCTGGATCAAAACCATTACTAAATCCTGTAAAAGTCAATAAATTTTGTCCACTATAATAAACTCTGATTTTAGGGACACGAATAAAATCACAAACAGACTTTGGCAACGTATAACCAAACTGGAAGTTTTTCATACGTAAATAGGAAGAATTGATAATCCAAAAATCAGACGGGTTCGATCCAGAATCATTCTGTGTCCAAGTCGTTAAAGGACGAGGGAATTTACCATCAGGATTCGTTTCCGCATCCCAAGCATCCCGAAATAGATCTGTTGGTTTAGCCGTATTTCCTTGTAAGCGACCTACGGTTTCATTCTGAAGGAATCCTTTTACATCTGCTGCCCCTTGGAACATCACAGAAACATCAAATCCTTTCCATGTAGCATTCAAATTCAAACCAAATGTCCAGGCAGGATCCCAACTACCCAGATAAACACGATCTTCTCCATCAATCTTACCATCATTATTCTGATCTTTGTATTTCAAATCACCCAAACCAGCTTGATCGCGGTTGATTACAGCACTATTTGCCAAATCTTCTTCATCTGTAAAAATACCTAACCTACATTATTCATAGTGGATTCATTTCAGGTTATCAAAACAGATATGGGGACAATCTGAAGCCTCCAACTAATGTCTATCATCGAATGACCGCTTGATGTAGAGTTATAATCCTGTCCGAAG